>NZ_RZSL01000410.1:0-5638 GCF_003997355.1 Mesorhizobium sp. M1E.F.Ca.ET.041.01.1.1
GGGCTGGAGCTCTGCTCGGGCGACATGCTGCTCGAGGCGCTGGTCGCCTGCGCCGGCGTGACGCTTAAGGCGGTGGCGACGGCGCTTGAGTTCACGCTCGGCAACGCCACCGTCGTGGCCGAGGGCGATCTCGATTTTCGCGGCACGCTCGGCGTCGCCCGCGACGCGCCGGTCGGCTTCCGCGAGATCCGGCTGAAATTCCACCTCGACACCGACGAACCCCAGGAGCGCATCGATTCGCTCTTGAAGCTCACCGAGCGCTACTGCGTCGTGTTCCAGACGATCAACAACAAGCCGGCGTTGAGTGTGAGCGCCAGCTAATTTCCCCCCTCGAGGGGGAGATGTCGCCGAAGGCGACAGAGGGGGTCGTCTCACGTAGAGTGCCAGCGTCGTCTGATGTCGGAAGGAGTTGGCGCTTCAGGCGCGGCGACCCCCTCTGGCCGCTTCGCGGCCATCTCCCCCTCAAGGGGGGAGATCAGCTCGCGCTACTGCGCGGAGGGCTCCTCGGCATCCCCCTCGTCGGTGAAGGGCGAGGCGCTCGGCACGCATTGCACGGCCCAGCCCTGCGGCGTCGGCTGCTTCTGATATTCGGTGATGGCGTTGGTGCACTGTTCGCGGGTGTCGAAGGTGCTGGGCAGCACCACCATGCCGCCTTGCGGGCCGGCGATCACCAGATACCAGACCAACGCTACGCTGGGGGTGGCAGCCATGGGTATTCCTCACTTTGCTGGATGTGGGAGTCGCGTCGATCCTAGCAACTCCCCTCGGGCGGCGAAAGCAGGGCGGCGGAACACGCTTCCGCCACCCCGTTCACAGAGCCGTGAAGAGGGCTTTCGCCAGGCAGGCTCAGTCGACCACGACGCGTTTTTGAACTCGAGTTATTCCGGCTGCCGGTAGGCGACGAAGCGGTTGTGCTTGGCCTGGAAGATCAAGCCGGTCTCCTTCAGCGCCGGGCTTGCCAGCGGCACGATGCGCCTGGCGACCTCGGAGGGATGCGGCAGCGTCTCCGGATCCTCGCCGGGCATCGCCTGGGCGCGCATGGCCGTGCGGGTGGCGCCCGGATCGGCGGCGTTGACGCGGAGCGGCAGGCTCTCGGTTTCATGCGCCCAGGAGCGCATCATCGTCTCGACCGCGGCCTTTGAGGCCGCGTAGGGCGCCCAGAAAGCGCGCGCCGAGTGCGCCGCGTTTGAGGACATGATGATCGCGCGGCCGGCGTCGGAGAGCCTGAGTAGCGGGTCGACCGAGCGGATCAGCCGCCAGGTCGCGGTGACGTTGATGGTCATCACCTTCTCGAAGGTCTTTGCCTCGACATGGCCGATCGGCGAGACAACGCCGAGGATGGCTGCGTTCGCCACCAGAATGTCGAGCTTGCCCCAGCGCTCGTGGATCGCGCCGCCCAGCCGGTCGATGCCGGCCATGTCGGTGAGGTCGAGCGGCACCAGCGTCGCCTGTCCGCGGCCATCGGCCTTGATCTGATCGTCGAGTTCTTCCAGCCCGCCCACGGTGCGGGCGACAGCGATCACATGGGCGCCTGCCGCGGCCAGTTCCTTGGCGATGAAATAGCCGATGCCGCGCGAGGCGCCGGTGACGACTGCCACGCGGCCGGAAAGGTCGAGGGTCATGTGAAAGCTTTCGTAAGGTGGGCGCGAGACACCCCCCTCTGCCCTGCCGGGCATCTCCCCCTCAAGGGGGGGAGATTGGATTTCACCGGCGCCGGCGCTTTTCTCGCAGCCTTCGAGATTGGCGAAAGCGATGGCGACATCTGATCTCCCCCCTTGAGGGGGAGATGTCCGGCAGGACAGAGGGGGGTAACTTGGCAAAGGCAAATGAAAGTCCGGCGCGCCCCTACGACCCGCTCGACGCCAGCAGCGACAGCGTGCGCACATTGTCGTGGCCTTCGAAGTCGAGCAGGCGAGTGGGGTACTGGCCTGTGAAGCAGGCGTCGCAGAATTGCGGCTGGTCGTTGTCGCGGCGCGCCTCGCCGACGGCGCGGTAGAGCCCGTCGATCGAGAGAAATCCGAGCGAATCGACGCGGATGAACTCGGCCATCTCCTCGACCGACATGCGCGAAGCGAGCAGCTTCGATTTCTCCGGCGTGTCGACGCCGTAGAAGCAGGATGCGCTGGTCGGCGGCGAGGCGATGCGCATATGCACTTCCTTGGCGCCGGCGTCGCGCACCATCTGCACGATCTTCTGGCTGGTGGTGCCGCGCACGATGGAATCGTCGACCAGCACCACGCGCTTGCCCTCGATCATGCGGCGGTTGGCGTTGTGCTTGAGCTTCACGCCCATATGGCGGATGGAATCGCCGGGCTGGATGAAGGTGCGGCCGACATAGTGGTTGCGGATGATGCCGAGCTCGAAGGGAATGCCCGCGGCCTGGGAAAAGCCGATCGCGGCCGGCGTGCCGGAATCCGGCACCGGCACCACGATGTCGGCCTCGACCGGGTTTTCCTGCGCAAGCTCCGCGCCGATGCGTTTGCGCACCTCATAGACATTGCGGCCCTCGACCGAGGAATCCGGCCGGGCGAAATAGACATATTCGAAGATGCAGAAGCGGGTCTTCTGCGGCTCGAACGGGAACAGGCTCTCGATGCCCTTGGAGGTGACGACCACCATTTCGCCGGGCTTGATGTCGCGCACGAAGCGGGCGCCGATGATGTCGAGCGCGCAGGTCTCGGAAGCGAGGATCCAGGCGCCGTCGAGATCGCCCAGCACCAGCGGGCGGATGCCGAGCGGGTCGCGGCAGCCGATCATCTTCTTGGCCGTCAACGCCACCAGCGAGAAGGCGCCTTCGACCTGGCGCACCGCGTCGATGAAGCGCGAGTTGAGATCGCGCTCTTTGCTGGTGGCGACCAGATGCAAGAGCGTCTCGGTATCGGAGGTCGAGGAGAAGATAGAGCCCTGCTTCTGCAATGCGCGCTGCACGGTGAGCGCATTGGTGAGGTTGCCGTTGTGGGCGACAGCGAGACCGCCTTCGGCGAGCTCGGCGAAGAAGGGCTGGACGTTGCGCAGGCCGGCGCCGCCGGTAGTGGCGTAGCGGGTATGGCCGATGGCGCGGTTGCCCTGCAGGCTGTCGATCACGCGCTGTTTGGTGAAGGTGTCGCCGATGAGGCCGACATGGCGTTCGACATGGAACTGTGTGCCATCATAGGAGACGATGCCGGCCGCTTCCTGGCCGCGATGCTGCAGGGCGTGGAGCCCGAGCGTGACGATGGCCGCAGCGTCCTGCCGGCCGAAAATGCCGAATACGCCGCATTCGTCGTGGAAATGGTCGTCGGCCTCGGCGGAAAGGACTTTGCCTGCGTCTGCCGTTGAGTCTGCCATTTGGTGCTCAAGCTCCGCTAAAGCCGCCATATAGGGCGATCGCCCGTCGAACGCAACGCACGCGATGCCGCATTCATAAAATGCTTTAGGCCAGCGCCGCGCTGGCCTGAATTTCAATTTGCCGGCGCCGGGGCCGGAGCGGGAGCCGGAGCAGGGGCCGGAGCCGGCTCGTTGTCGGCGGGCGCCTCGCCTTCGCTGTCGTCGGGGGCCGGCGCATTGTCCTCGCCGGCGGCCGGCGGCTCGGCCGCGGGCTGGTCGGACGTTGCCGGCGCCTCGGTCGTGGGCGTGCCCTTATGCGTGTATTTGTTGACCAGCTCTTCCGTATTCTCCGGCAGCACGCTTTCGAGCTTGGCGCCGATCGTCTCGAGCAGCGGCCGCGACTTGGCGTTGGCGACCCAGGCAGGAGCCTTGGCGCCGGCCAGCCAGTTGAAGAACAAAAGCGCCACCGCGACGACCAGGACGCCGCGTGCCGCGCCGTAGAGGAAGCCGAGCGTCCGGTCGAGCGCGCCGATGCGCGAATCGATGATCCAGTCGGCGATCTTCATGGTGATCACCGAAACGACGATCAGCGCGATGACGAAGACGATGCCGGCGGCCGCCGCCATGGCGATTTTGTCGTTGTCGACATAGGGCTGAACGTAGGGCAGCACAGGCTTGTAGAAGAAGAAGGCCGCCGCCGCCGCCGCTGCCCACGAAACCACGGACAGCACCTCGCGGGAAAAGCCGCGCACCATGGCAAGCATTGCCGAGACCAGGGTGAAGCCGACGAGAATTCCGTCAAGCAGCGTAATCGGCATGTCTTTCGCCCCACATCATGAGCCGCATCACTCCCCTTCGTCGGCACGGCTGCGGCGTGAGCCGGCTATGCGCGCCACGAGGTCGGCAAGCTCGGTTGGCTGGAAAGCGCCGGCCGCGATTCCCCCGGCCCCATTACCGCCAACGACTTCCTCGCTGCCGAGCGGCAGCACCGCGCTTCCGAAACCCAGCTTTTCGGCCTCTTTAAGGCGCTGCTGCGCATGCGCAACCGGCCTTACCGCGCCCGAAAGGCTGATTTCGCCGAAATAGACGCAATCGGCTGGAAGGGCAAGACCGGTGAGCGAGGAAACAAGTGCGGCGGCGACCGCGAGATCGGCCGCCGGCTCCGAGATGCGGTAGCCGCCGGCGACGTTGAGATAGACGTCGTGCTGGCCGAAACGGACGCCGCAATGCGCCTCGAGCACCGCCAGCACCATGGAGAGCCGCGCGCCGTCCCAGCCGACCACGGCGCGGCGCGGAGTGCCGAGCGAGGAGGGCGCCACCAGCGCCTGGATCTCGACCAGCACCGGCCTTGTCCCTTCCATGCCGGCGAAAACGGCGGCGCCCGGCGATTTCGCGTGGCGCTCGCCGAGGAACAGCTCGGATGGGTTGGCGACCTCGCGCAGGCCCTTGTCCGACATCTCGAAGACGCCGATCTCGTCGGTCGGCCCGAAACGGTTCTTCACCGTGCGCAGGATGCGGAAGTGATGGTTGCCTTCGCCCTCGAAATAGAGCACGCCGTCGACCATGTGCTCGACGACGCGAGGGCCGGCGATCTGGCCTTCCTTGGTGACATGGCCGACGAGCACGATCGCGGCCCCTGTGGATTTCGCATAGCGGATCATCGCCTGGGCGGCGGCGCGCACCTGGGTGACGGTGCCCGGCGCCGAATCGGCAAGGTCGGTCCACAGCGTCTGGATGGAATCGAGGATGACGAGGTCGGGCCGCTTGCCGTCGGCGATTGTTGCAAGGATGTCCTCGACATTGGTTTCGGCCGCGAGCTCGACCGGTGTCGAGGCGACGCCGAGGCGCTGCGCGCGCAGCCGGATCTGCGCGACCGCTTCCTCGCCCGAGACGTAGACGATGCGGTGACCCTTCGAGGCCAAGGCCGCCGCTGCTTGCGTCAGCAGCGTCGACTTGCCGATCCCGGGATCACCGCCGACCAGCAGCGCCGAGCCGCGCACGAAGCCGCCGCCGGTGGCGCGGTCGAGCTCGCCGATGCCCGAAACGATGCGTGGCGCGTCCTCGATGTCGCCGGCAAGGCTGGTGAGCACCACGGCGCGGCCCTTGCGGGCGTTGCGGGTATTGGCCGGTCCCGAGCCGATACCGCCGGCCGTGCCTTCCTCGACGAGTGTGTTCCACTCGCCGCAGGCATCGCATTTGCCGGCCCAGCGCTGATGCACCGAGCCGCAATTCTGGCAGATGAACTGAACGCGGGGTTTGGCCATTAGCGTTGTGCCAATCGCAAATTTTCGAAGGCTGGCGTTCCCGCCCACCCCCTTCTGGCCTGCCGGCC
>NZ_RZSL01000411.1:0-5633 GCF_003997355.1 Mesorhizobium sp. M1E.F.Ca.ET.041.01.1.1
ATCTCCCCCTCAAGGAGGGAGATCCCAGCCTCATCGTCCGGCGCCAAGCGCCCCAATATTCGCAATAATCCTCGCAAACGCCTCAGCCGCGCGCGGCACCGTCCGCCTCGCTCGCAGAAAACTGTGCACCAGCCGCGGCTCCTCGCGCCACATGGCATCACCGCCGGCGGCCAGAATCCTGTCGCGATAGGCCTCGCCGTCCGACGACAGCGGATCGCACTCGGCGGTGACGATGACAGTCGGCGGCAGGCCGGAGAAATCGCGGTCCCTGAGCGGCGAGAAGGTCGAGTCGTCGAGCGACTGCCCGGGCGCCGAGCGGATGCGGCGGTAGAAATCGATGTCGGCGACCGAGAGCAACGGCGCCTCGGCGTGCTGGACATAAGAGCGGCGGGTCTCGTCGCCGCCAAGACCGGGATAGATCAGCATCTGGCCGATGGCATGCCTCGGGTGGTGGCGCGTCGCGTGCGCCACAGCCGCGGCGAGATTGCCGCCGGCGCTTTCGCCGCACAGCACGATCGGCAGCGCGCTCGTCGCCGCGACCCATTCGAACACGGCAAGCGCATCGTCGAAGGAAGCGGGATGCAGGTTCTCCGGCGCCAGCCGGTAGTCTGTCGAGACCACCTCGAAGCCGGTGCCGGCGCAGATTTCGGCGCAGATGTCGTCATGGCTGTCGAGATCGCCGAGCACGAAGCCGCCGCCGTGATAGTAGACGACGATCGCCGCTGCCGGCTTGTCCGCCATGCGGTAGCGCCGGACCGGGATGGTATGCGCGGCCGTGGCGACGAGGCCGTCGCTTATACTCACGCCCTGTGGACGGCCCTGGTGGAACGCCACGCACATCCGGTTGTAGACCGCACGCTGCTCGGCGATCGGCGACGCCGCGATCTCGGGCGGGTACCAGCCATTGACCGTGTCGATATAGTCCCAGAGTTCCGGGTCGAGCAGGGCGGCATATTTGCCGCGCCCGGCCGGATCGGATGGATCGCCGGCCACCGCCGTCAGAGCTCGGCGTAGAGCCGCGCCGCGTTCTCGAAGGTGAAGCGCAGCGGCACGGAGCCCTCGACCTGCCACACCTTCACTGTATCGCCCGCCATCAGCCGGCAGGCGTCGAGCGTGTTGGTGACGGCGCCGCCATAGAGCCGATTGGCGAGGTTGAGGATGCCGGTCTGGTGCATGGCGGCACTCGCGCTGCCGCAGGCGTCCTTGACCAGCAGCACGCGAAAACCGCGGGCCACGGCATCCTTCACTGTGGCGTCGATGCAGGCCTCGGTCCAGACGCCGGCAATGACCAGCCATTCGATGCCGGACGCCTTGAGCTTGTCGCCAAAATCGTTCTTGCCGAAGGCGCTCGCTTCCTGCTTGACCAGCATGGCTTCGCCGTCTTGCGGCGCGACCTCGCGGCAGATCGCCGTCAGCGGATCGTCCTTGTCGGAGAAGGCCGACTTGCCGGTGTCGTCAATCGGATGGAACGGCCGTGCCTCGGCGAGGTCGACGATATAGGCCCAGTGGTGGAGCGGCACGAAGTTGCGCCGCGCCGCCTCCTGCAGCCGCTGGACGTTGGCAAGGATGTCGGCAAAGCCTTCGACCAGATAGCGCTTGTCCTTGCGATGCTCCTCCTGGAGATCGATGAACACCGCGGCCACCGTACCGCGCCGGATGGAAATGGGCGTTTTCATGCGGATTCTCAGACTTCGTCATTCCAGGGCGAAGCAGCCGCGAAGCGGCGTCGCGAAGACCCTGGAATCCATGCCGTTACCTTGATCGTCGATCGCTGCCTAACAGAATTCCGCACCGTGGCGAAGCGGAGACGGAACGGCATGGATTCCAGGTCTGCGCCGCGTCGCTCTGCTCCTTGCTTCGCCCTAGAATGACGCCAATCTCGAAGCTTTGCGATACCAGCATCAAATCTGCGGCTCCAGGAATTCATCCTCATACGGGAAGCGCGAGAGCAGCTCCGTGCCCGTCTCGGTGATCAGGATCTCGTCCTCCAGCTTGACGCCCTCGCGGCCGCCTTTCTCGCCGATATAGCTTTCGACGCTGACCACCATGCCGGGCACGATGACGCCGTCGCGGCCATAGGTCTCGTAGTCCATCGCGTGCGCGATGAAAGGCGTTTCGCCATGCATGCCGACGCCGTGCATCACCGAAGTGTAGCGCTGGTCGACGAAGCGATCCGGGATCTTCCAGGCCTTCTCGGCAATCTCGCGGAAAGCCATGCCGGGCTTCACGATCCCGATGTTGTGCTGCACCTGGTCATGCGCCATGCGGTAGAGCGACTTCTGGTAGGGCGTCGGCTTGCCCGGACCGCAGCGGAAGGTGCGCGAGAAATCGGAATAGTAGCCGTAGCAGCCGATCGTGTCGGTATCGAGCGCGACCAGCTCGCCCGGCCTGATCTTGCGGCCGCTCGCTTCGTTGAACCACGGGTTGGTGCGCTGTCCGGAGGTGAGCAGCCGCGTCTCGATGAACTCGCCGCCCTGGCGGATCACCTCGTGATACATGATGGCGAACAGCTCGTTCTCGGAGACGCCGGGCTTGATCGCCTCCCGCACCGCCGCCACCGCCGCTTCGGCGCCCGCCATCGAGGTCTGCAGGCATTTCACTTCCTCAGGCGTCTTCACCGCGCGCACGGCGAGGATCTCGCCCTGGCAGTCCTTGACCTCGCAGCCGCGCTTTTCCAGGGCGAGGGCCTGCAGATGGCTGCAGCGGTCAAGCCCGACCTTCATCGAGCCGCCGCCATGCTTCTTCAGAAGCTCGGTGATCTCGTCCGCGAACGGCCCGGCGGTCTCGTCGTCGCGACCGGAAACTGAGGACCACACCAGCTTCGACGGCCGTGCCTCGTCGATCGTGTCGAGCACCATCGAGACATGGTAGCTCTGCGGATACTCGAACAGCACGATCGGCCCTTCGGTCGGGATGAAGAAATAGCGGGTCGAATTGCGCAGGAAATAGCCGAACATGTTGCGCGAGCCGGTGGCATAGCGCTGGTTGTAGGGATCGAAGAGAACCACTGCGCCGTAACCCGCTTCGCGCATCCAGGCGCGCAGCTTGGTAAGCCGACCCTTACGCAGCGCGTCCGCGTTGATGAAGGACGGCTCGGTGTCCGACAGCCACATGCCGCCCGCGGGATCGGCCGCGGCCGGGTGGCGCATGCGGTCCTTGAAGTCCACATCCTCGGTGCTGTCCGGATCGAAAACGACGATGCTCATGGGTGCCTCCTGTTCTCGCGAACATAGCGGGGAAGGGCGCTGGGCTTGTGCGTTATTCCGCAAAGGTCGTGCCGGATGCCGCAGGCGTGGTTTTCGTCTAACTGCAACGCTGGCGGGACAGCACCCCCCTCTGGCCTGCCGGCCATCTCCCCCGCAAGGGGGGAGATCAGCAGCTCCGCCCGACGGCATTCTTCCGCAATATTTGGCGATTGGCGAAAGCGGCGGCGACATCCAATCTCTCCCCTTGCGGGGGAGAGATGGCCGGCAGGCCAGAGGGGGGTGTGACGGAACTCGGCCTACTGAAAGACGGCGCTTAGTGCCGCCGCATCGCCTTAGGCGCACGCCCATGCTCCTCGCGAAACGCCCGGGCAAAGCTCGACATCGAAGCAAACCCGCAGGCCAACGCGACGTCGCGCACCATCAGCGTCGAGTGTGCCAAGAGATCGGCGGCGCGCTTCAGGCGCAGCCGCCGGTAGTAGCCGTTGGGCGAGATATCCAACTCGGCGCGGAAATTGCGCTCGAGCTTGTCGGGCGAGACGCCGAGCCGCTCCGCCAGTTCCGCCATGCCGAGCCGCTCCTCCACCGCATCCTCCATGATGGCGATGGCTGACAGCACAAGCTCGTTCTGCACCCCGGTGCGCAGGCGAAGCGGCATCAGCTTGCGGTCGACGCTCGACCGCAAAGGTGAATGCACGAACCATTCGGCGACACCCGCCGCGAGCTCCGAGCCATAATCGCGCGTGATGATCTCCAGCATCATGTCGAGGCTGCCGACGCCGCCGGCCGAGGTGAAGCGCTTGCGGTCGATGACGAAGAGGTCGCGCCTGAGCTCGATGTCCGGGAAAGCCTCGGTGAAGGCGGCCTGGCTGGTCCAGTGCAAGGTGCAGGCATGGCCGTCGAGCAGGCCGGCGCGAGCCAGAAAGAAGGCGGCATCGGCCACGGCCCCGATATGCGCGCCGCCGCGCAGGCTTTTCCTGATCCAGCTCATCGCCTCGTCGGCCACGACATGGTCGGCATCGCCGCCGGAACAGACGACAATGCGGTCGACCTTCGGCGCGTCGGCCGCCGAGAAGCCGGGCTGGATGACGACGCCGTTGGAAGCCTCGACCGTGCCACGGTCGGCGCCGACGATCATCCAGCGGTAGCATTCGCGTTTGGCAAGGATATTGGCGGCGCGAAGCGGCTCGATGACCGAGGAAAATGCCATCATCGGGAAACCGGGAAACACCAGCACCGCGAAGGTGAGGGGGGCTTCGTGTGCCTCAGGCAGGATGCGGTCCCTTTTACGGCTGGCGAGGATGGCGCTCACAATTGTGTATTTCCCGCACGCTGTATTGGTGGCAGAGAAGGCCAAACTGTAGCGGGCCGTTCGGGCCGCGTACAACGGAGAAACGACCAGGATGTTTGCGGCAACCGCCATCGACACGAGCAACAAGCCGGCCTTCTACAACGAGTTGGCCACGCAACTGAAAGCGCTGCTGGAAGGCGAGGGCGATTCCATCGCCAACGCCGCCAACACCTCGGCGCTGATCTACCAGATGGTGCCCGATCTCAACTGGGCTGGCTTCTATTTCCTGCAGTCCGACGAAGAGCTGGTGCTCGGCCCCTTCCAGGGCAAGCCGGCCTGTGTGCGCATCGCGGTCGGCAAAGGCGTCTGCGGCACGGCGGTCGATCTCGGCATGTCGATGCTGATCAAGGACGTGCACGATTTTCCCGGCCACATCGCCTGCGATGCCGACTCGCGCTCGGAACTGGTCGTGCTTTTGCGCGATGCGGACGGCGTGTTCGGCGTGCTCGACCTCGACAGCCCGCTGCCCGGCCGCTTCGACAAGGAAGACCAGGCCGGTATCGAGAAACTCGCCGCGATCTATGTGGCGGCGAGTTCTTTCGAGGACTAGACGAGTTTCACCAGCACCAGGCCGAAGCAGGCGATAAACAGAAAAGCCGAGAAGGCCAGCATCAGCGGGCGCAGGCCGCGCGAGCGCAGCTGCGAAATATCGGCCTGCAGGCCCATGGCGGCAAGCCCCATGGTCAGCATGACCTGCGCCGCGAGCGCAATCGCCGAGTGGATCTGCCCCGGAATCGCGACCAGGCTGTTCAGCGCCACGACCGCGACGAAAGCGACGACGAACCACGGCATCGGCGGTTTCGCGGTTGAGGCATCGGCGCTGCCGCGGCGCGCCATAAGGCCGAGCGCGACTACCATCGGCGCCAGCATGGCGACGCGCGTCAACTTGGCGACGGTCGCTGTTTCGCCGGCAAAAGTGCCGTTCTGGAAGCCGGCGCCGATCACCTGTGCCACCTCGTGGATCGAAGCGCCGGCCCACAGGCCGAAAGCATGCTGGTCGAGGCCGAATAGAGGCGCCAGCAGCGGGAAGCAGAGCATGGCGATGGTGCCGAACAGGGTTATTGCGGCAACCGCATAGG
>NZ_RZSL01000412.1:0-5619 GCF_003997355.1 Mesorhizobium sp. M1E.F.Ca.ET.041.01.1.1
GGCGTAGTTGGCCCGAAGCGGCGCGAGCCACTCGTCGATCTCGCCTGCGAACGACAGCCCGTCGAGCAGGTCGCCCCGATAGAGGTCGGCCGCTGCCGCGAGGCTTGTGCCTTCATCGGCCTGACAGTTCCGGTCGAAAATCCAGATGTCGGCCTCGTCGGCATTCGCCGCCAGCCAGATGGTGTCGGCACTGCCTTCGATGCGAATGGCTTCGTCGCCGGTGGACGGAAACAGCCGCCTGATGTCGACCAGAGCCTGGCGCAGGCTGTTTCGCGCCTGCTGCTCGCCGCTGCCGGCCCACAGCATCGCCGCCACCCTCTCGCGGCGAAGGCCCTTGGGCCCGGCCAGAACGAGCGCGGCAAAGAGCAGCGACGTCTTGCGCGTCGCGAAGTGCAGAGGTTGCCCGCCTGCGAAGACAACCTCGATGCCGCCAAGCAATCGGATGCGCACTCCTGCCCCCGTGAAAAAAGCCATGGGCAGAATATCACGTCCCGCCACCGACTTAACGACGATTTAGCGCGGTTTTTCCTACGGTTTCACGCTTGGATGAACATTGGCAAAGCGCGCCGGTGGGACATTGCCCTCGTGAGTTCGAACGAGGGAGAATGACAATGACCTACATCAGCCTCAGGACCTTCCAGCCGACCACCCGCCGTGCCGGCACGCTCGCGGCCAATATCGCGACGATCTTCGTCGGGCTCCGGCGCCGGTACCAGGATGCCATGCAGCGCAGGGCTTTGGCCGGCTTGTCGATGTCGGAACTGAAGGATTTCGGGTATCCGGCCGATGAAGCTCCCGCCGATGTCGCGGCTCGCGGCCGCCGCCCGCTGCGGTGAACCGTCACTTTTCCTGGAATCAGGCCAGCGGCGCGCCGGGTAGATAAAGGGCGATCGGCCGTATCTCGTAGACCGCGGTGGGATTGACGCGCTTGAGATCGCGCGCCGCCGCGATCGCCTCGTCCTGGTCCGCGCAATCCAGCACATAGAGGCCGAGCAACTGCTCCTTTGTCTCGGTAAAGGGACCGTCGATCACCATGCCGTCGCCCGGACCGCGCAGCGTGACCGCTTTAGCGGTCTCGCCCAGCCTTGCCGCCGGCCCCAGCTTGCCGGCGCGCGTCAGCCTGTCGTTGATCTCGAGCAGGTCTTTCATGAGGGCTGCATCCTCGTCGGGCGTCCAGGACTGGACGGTCTCTTCGACGTGATAGGCAAGGATCGCATAGAACATGGAGCGGTTTCCTCGTGCATGACCCCGAAAATCGGAATCGATTTTTGCTTTGCTGACCTTCGGTTCGGAAAGGATCATCCACCAAATTGAAGTGCTGCAGCGTCCTTTGCGCAAGAGGACGCGCGGCGCTGTAGAGAGCGGCCGCACTATCACAAGGATGGCGAGGCCGATCCAGTCCCGACGGCAGTCGGGAAAACGCCTCCTGACTCAAGCTGCCAGCGGCAGGCACAGCTCCGTCAGCAGGCCACCGGCGGGATGGTTGGAAAGGCTGATCTCGCCGCCGGCGCCGCGAGCGATGTTGCGGGCTATGGTGAGGCCGAGACCCAGGCCGCCGGTCTCGCGGTTGCGCGACTGTTCGAGGCGCACGAAGGAAGCGAACACCTGATCCAGCTTTGCCTGCGGGATGCCCGGCCCCTCGTCGCGGATGGTGAGCAAAATCGTATCACCCGACCGTCGCACGCCGATATGCGCCTTCTTGCCATAGGTGACCGCGTTCTGGACGAGATTGGTGATGCAGCGGCGCAGCGCCACCGGCCGCGCGATGCAGATCAGGCCGCGCGAAGGTGTGGCGTCTTCGTCGAAGGAAGCATCCTCGAACATGTCGGCGACGGATTCCACCAGCGACCAGAAATCGATCCGCTCGGCCTTTTCCTCCGTGACCTCGAATTTGGCGAAGTCGATCACCGAACTGGCGATGCTTTCGATGTCGGCGAGGTCATGCGCAAGGGCTTCGCGAGCGGCTGATTTGCGCAGCAACTCGAGACGCAGCCGCATCCTGGTCAGCGGCGTGCGCAGATCATGCGCAAGTGCTGCCGCCAGGTGTTCGCGGTCCTCGACATAGTCGCGCAGGCGCATCTGCATGGCGTTGACCGCTTTCGCCGCGGCACGGATCTCGCGGCTGCCGCTCTCGGCGATCGGCGGGCTTTTCAGGTCGTTGCCGATGCGGTTCACCGCGGTCTCCATCATGCGGTAAGGCGCCGTCAGCCGGCGCAGCGACCAGATCGACATGACCACGATCAATCCCGCTATCAGCGAATAGAGCGGCAGGCTGTCCCAACTCAGGATCGGCCCCGCCGGCGTGATCGGCTCGGTGAAGTTCAGCCATTGGCCGTCGGAAAAGCGCAGCGACGCCGTCAGCTTGTCGCTCTGCGCAAAGTCCGCGGCCAGCACCAGAAGATCGCGCTCGACCTGGCCGACATCCCTGTTCATCACCTGGCCGTCCGGGACATCGGCTTCCTGCGTTGCCGGATCGCGCCGCACGCGCGCGTCGGTGATGCCGAACTTGGACAGGCGGCCGACCAGAATGTCCTCCAGCTCGGCAAGCTGGTCGTCGCCGGCAATCGAGGAGGTGACGGCAGGAGTGTCCGAAACGGTCAGCGCATAGGTGGCATTGAACAGGCCGGATGCGGTCGCCTTGCGCTCCTCGGGCGTGGCGTCATGCATCAGCTGCACCAGCGAATAGGCGCGGTCGTTCAGCCGGTAGAGATCAACCACATCGTTGGCGGCAGCGCGGTCGCGCGCCACGATATAGAGCGTCGCGACCTGGCTGATCATCAGGCTGGCGATGACGATGAGCAGCACCCAGACCGGCAGGGTTTGCGGCAGGAAGCGTCTCATTCGGAGGTCGTTTCGGGCAGAAACTGATAGCCGCCGCTGCGCACGGTCAGAATCAGCTTCGGCGTCTTCGGGTCGTCTTCCATCTTGCGGCGCAGGCGGCTCACCAGGATATCGACGCTGCGGTCGAAGCTGTAGCCGGTGTCGCCACCCGAAAGCTCGATGAGCTGTTCGCGGGTGAGCACGCGCTGCGCGCTCTTGACGAAGGTCTGCAGCAGATTGAACTCGGCCATCGTCAGCTCCACCCGCACGTCGTCGGGCGCCGTCAGGCGGCGGCGCGAGCAATCCATGGTCCAGCCGGCGAACCGGTAGATCTGCTTGGCGGCGGGCCGGCGCGGCTCGGCGGTGCCGTTGCGCCTCAGAACAGCGCGGATGCGGGCGAGCAACTCGCGCGGATCGAAGGGTTTCGGCACATAGTCATCCGCGCCCATCTCGAGGCCGACGACGCGGTCCGTCGTCTCGGTCACCGCGGTCAGCATGATGATCGGTGTGGTGTAATTGGCGCGGATCTCGCGGCAAAGCTCCAGCCCGCTTTTTCCCGGCAGCATCACGTCCAGCACGATGAGGTCGACCTGCACGCGGCGCAGGATCGCCTCCATCTCGGCGCCGTCGGCGGCCACCGTCGTGCGCAGTCCCCGCTTCTGGAAGAATTCCTGAAGCAGGTCCCGTATGCCCTTGTCGTCATCGACGATCAGTATGTGCGCGTCGGATTTCACGAGAACCCCGCGATTGCTGTAGTCAAGCCGTCCTTCGGTGATCACCCACACGATAGAATTCGGGCCACATGTTGGCCAGCGGCGACGATTTGGGAAGAGCTGGCTTCCCCAGAAACAATTCAGAAACAAAATTCTACAGTTGGGAAAAACTCGTGAAAAATTTCAAGGGCATAACCGGTGTCGTGGCGGTCAGGTCATCGGCTGCGACGCAAGTTTCCGGAGTAACGGGCAAGACCAATGCAGAGGTTCTGGATCAGCTTGATGGGTGCTTTGCTCAGCATGTCGCTCATCACAGCCGCGGTCGGAGCCTCCAACGCAAAGGTGACGTCGCTGACCCGGGCCGAGCGCTGCACCAACCTCAGCCGTCAAGTTGACGAAGCCCTCGAAACCCATGCCGCGGCAACGCAGGTCACCGCGGCGAAGGCACTTCAAAGAAAGGGAAACCGGTTCTGCGCCGCCAAGAAACAGGCACAGGGCATCCGGATGCTCGCAAATGCTTTGAAGCTGCTTGGAGTGACACCGATCGACCCGGTTCAGTGACGCTCACCTTCCTCGACCCGCATGAAAAGGAAATGAAGCCATGAAGAAGTCCATTCTCTCCGCCACCGGTCTCGCCGTCGCTCTCGCCTTCGCGATGCCGTCTCTCGGCAACGCCGCCGCCACGACGACCGCTGCTCCGGCTGCTTCGACCACGACCACCGCTCCGGCTGACAGCACGGCAAAGCCGCCCGTGAAGAAAGTCGCCGCGAAGAAGCACAAGAAGGCTTCGAAGAAGAAGGTCGTCAAGAAGACCGACAAGAAGGATGCTCCGAAGACCTGATCCGGGTCTCGGCACCTTACCTTACAAAACCGCTCCAGCCGGTTTCGGCTGGGGCGGTTTCTGGCGACCGAAGCCGACACCCCCGGCAGCTTCCGCCGCGAAAGCTTGATCCTTAACCCGATCGCAATGCCGGTGTCGTAGGACAATCCGCATGAGGAAGCGGTTTTCGTCCCTGATGCGTTCGCTGACGCTCGGCGGCCTGGTTGCCACCGCGGCGGCAAGAGCGCTTATCATCTTCACAGCCAGCCCGGTGCCGGATCCCGCCAGCGGCAGGACCGAGCCGGAGCTTTTCGCGCCGGTAATCTCGTCGAGCTTCGACTACATCACGCCGGCACAGAGCTGGATCCTGATCGTGCTCACCGGCGCAACGCTGGTCGGCTTCGCCGCCTGGATAGTCACCGCGTTCATGGAGCGTGGTTCCGACATGGACGATGGCGGCTCCGGCAGGTTCGATAAAACGATGCGCCGCACGATCGGCCGGCAGGGCCGTTGAACCGCAAACAGTGCTTTCCCACATAAGGTCGGATGCTTGCCCGCGCCGCTACGGCGGGCAAATGGGCGAATGCTTCCCTGCATGACTAAAGTGGAAGCAACAATCACAGCTATTTTCGCGCAATTCCGGACGGAAAACCGCTGAGCACTTTTCCTGGAATTGCTGAGTTCACAACCGGCGGATTCCAATGCCTGAAACTGTCCTCAAACCCCGTACCAAGACGCAGCTGAAAACCGAGCGGCCAAAGCTCTACAAGGTCATCCTGGTCAATGACGACTTCACACCGCGCGAGTTCGTGGTGACAGTGCTGAAGGGTGAGTTCAAGCTCAGCGAGGATCAGGCGCATCGGGTGATGATCACGGCGCACACGCGCGGCGTCTGCGTGGTCGCCGTCTTCACGCGCGACGTCGCCGAAACCAAGGCCACGCGAGCAACCGATGCCGGCAAGGCCAAGGGCTATCCGCTGCTGTTCACGACCGAACCGGAAGAGTAGGGCGGCACCCTTTTCCCTTCTCCCCTTGTGGGAGAAGGTGGCCGAGCGAAGCTCGGCCGGATGAGGGGTGCTCCAGGGAACGCCAACGTCTCATTCCTTCCAGCACCCCTCAACCGTCTCGGCGCTGCGCGCCGATCCACCTTCTCCCACAAGGGTGTTTGGACCGGGGACATCGCGAACAGGTGTGCGAAGACATCGCGAACAGTTTTGCATGCTATCGGGCGAGGGCATTGAGGTCGATGGTTTCTATTTTCTGATG
>NZ_RZSL01000413.1:0-5598 GCF_003997355.1 Mesorhizobium sp. M1E.F.Ca.ET.041.01.1.1
TGCCGCTGCCGGCAGGCTGCCTGCCGACGCTCTGGAATGCCGACGCCCGCTTCCGTCAGGCCTATCTCGAGGAGTTCCCCGGTTTCTACAAGACGGCCGACGCCGGCATGGTGGACGAGGACGGTTATCTCTATGTCATGGCCCGCACCGACGACATCATCAACGTCGCCGGCCACCGGCTTTCGACCGGCGCAATGGAGGAGGTGCTGGCCGCGCATCCGGATGTCGCCGAATGCGCGGTCATCGGCATCGCCGATGCGATGAAGGGTCAGGTGCCGCTCGGCTTCGTCGTGCTCAATGCCGGGGTGTCGCGCGACACCGGCGCCATCGAAAGCGAGGTGGTGGGCCTGGTGCGCGAACGGATCGGTCCGGTCGCCGCCTTGAAGACGGTGGTGACGATCAAACGGCTGCCGAAGACGCGCTCCGGCAAGATCTTGCGCGGCACGATGCAGAAGATCGCCGATAAGGAGGAATGGGCCATGCCGGCGACCATCGACGATCCTGCAATCCTCGATGAGATCACGGCGGCGCTCAAGGGACGCGGCATCGGGATCTAGTCTAGAGCAATTCCAGGAACTGTGAAACGGTTGGGCTCGGCGACTTCGCCGTAGCCTTCCGTCCGGAATTGCGTCAAAACAAAGAGGTGGAGCGGTTTGCCGTTTCGGCGAAACGGTGAACCGATCCAGGCCGGTTCGCCGGCGCCCGCGGGCAGCGCTGCCACGAATTCGTCCCGCAGTGCAATCGCCTGTTGTGCAATGCAGCAACAGCCCCTAAAGTTCGTCTGGGGGGCCATTCCGAAGGCACGGCATGGCTCAGCACAAGACAACATTCGGCGGCGTCGACATATTGCGTTTCCTGGCCGCCGTCATGGTGATGTTCTATCACTATGGTTTCTGGGTATGGGCGTTTCCCGGCGGTGTCTCGGCGCGCGCCACCGGCGGCATCCCTGCCCACCCCGAGATGGCCTTCGTCGGCTCCGGCTGGGTCGGCGTGCAAGTGTTCTTCGTCATCAGCGGCTTCGTCATCGCCTTCAGCGCGGAGAATTCGACGCCACTCAAGTTCTTCGAGGCGCGCGTCAGGCGGCTGGCGCCGGCGGTCTGGGTCTGCGCGCCGATCTCGGCCGTGGTGCTGCTCATGGTCGGCCTTTCCTGGCCGACGGACGCGGTGGTGCGGCTTGCCCGCACCGCGCTGTTCGTGCCCTTCGAGCCATGGGTGGACAGCGTCTACTGGACGCTCGGCATCGAGATCGCCTTCTATGCCATCGTCTGGATCCTGCTGCGGCTCGGCCGCTTCGACCTGATGGAAGCGGCCGCCATCATCATCGGGCTGGCCAGTACGCTGTTCTGGTGCCTCTATTTCGCCTTCGGCTGGACCGATTTCGCGGAGACGCGCTGGCTGCAGCTTACCCTGGTGCACCACGGCGCTTTCTTCGCCGTCGGCGTGCTGCTCTGGCTGATGCGCTTCAAGGCGGTGACCATCCCGCGCCTCGGCTTCATTGCCCTGTTCCTCGTCGGCGGCGTGCTGCAGATCGTCAGCTCGGTCGACGTGCACAGCATCAAGGTGGAAGCCGCGATGCCTTACGCGCCGCCGATCATCGTCTTCCTCGCCGCGATTGCGCTGATGGCATGGTCGCTCAGGCTCGATCTTTCCTGGCGCGGCTGGCGCCGGATCGGGCTGATGACCTATCCACTTTACCTCCTCCACGATGTGGTCGGCGCGGCGATGCTCGGCGCCCTGATCCGGGCAGGCGTGCCCTACCTCGTCTCGATCCCGGTCGTCGGAGCAGCCATGATCGCCGCAAGCTGGCTGGTGGCGGCCGAGGCCGAGCCCCGCGTCCGGCTTCTGCTCGACCACACGCTTTTCCGCTACCGGCTCAGGGCCGCCTGAGACAAAACAGCGCCAGCTCCCGCAGCGGCGGTGCGTTGCCGTCGGTGTGGAATTGTTTGCATTCGGCGTGATATCGAGGCGCATTCCAGTGCGAGTACCCGAGCCTCAACCCGTGAGCCTGTTCCAGCGATCGAGACGACCCCGACCCTTGCCGCGCGAACGGCTGGTGATGGATATGCGGGATACCGTCGTCTACGCGATTGGCGATGTGCATGGCTGCCATGACGAGCTGCGCGCGCTGGAGCAGAAGATCCAGCTCGACGCGCAGCAGTTCCGCGGCCGCAAGATCATCATCATGCTCGGCGACTATGTCGACCGCGGGCCGCAGTCGCGCCGCGTGATCGAACATCTCATGGCGCCGCCGCCGAAAGGCTTCCTGCGCGTCTCACTGGCCGGGAACCACGAGGTGGCGATGCTCGCCTATCTCGACGGCTATCTGTCGCGGGAGCCGTGGCTCCGCGTCGGCGGACGGGAGACGCTGTTCTCCTACGGCGTCGACCCGGAGCGGCTGGCAGCCCTCTACGGTTCAAGCGACGAGGTGGACGCCCGCATCCGATCGGCCATTCCGGCCGCCCACGTCGCTTTCATGCGCACGCTGCCGGTGATGATCTGTTCGGACAACTTCGTCTTCGTCCATGCCGGTATCCGGCCCGGCATCGCGCTCGAAGCGCAGGACGAGGCCGACCTGCTCAACATCCGCGAAGAGTTCTTCCGCGCCGTGCATCGCCTCGACCGGTGGGTGGTGCATGGACACACCATCGTGGACGTTCCGAAACTCGACGGCCGCCGGCTCGACATCGACACCGGCGCCTTCCAGACCGGACGGCTCACGGCGGTCAGGATCGTCGGCAAATATGGCCGGATGCTGTCGAGCAAGGACTGAGGGAGAGTTCCTTAGAGTAGTTCGGACCGATCCGAGTATTCACTCCGGAAGACGAAACGCTCGGCAACGCCGTCATGGCGCAGGCACAGTTTGACCGCTCTCAGGTCGGCGCAAGCTCGGCATCTGGAGCGGCGCCAAAGGACAGCAAGTCGCCCTGCCATTTGCTGCGCTTGAGGAACTGTTCCCAAGTCACGGCATCCGGATCGATTTTCCGACTCCAGGTCAGATCGCGCTCAGGGGCGTAGTAGCCATATTCGACGGCGTATTCGACCATACCCACCAACTCGCGTACGAGATGCTCATTGTCGGCGAACCCCGGAAAATGGCGAAACAGGTCTTCACGCGAATAGGCAGACGCATAGTGCGCGCGCTTTCCGGCGACCCGCACAAACGTGTCCACCATTTGTTGCGCCGAGATAAACTCGCCGATCACAGGCAGAACCTCGCCAGCGTATCGTGCCGGGTGGTCGAATATCTCGCGCACCGGCGGGCCGGCCGCTGTCAGCGGATCACAGAACGGCATGGGGATATCCGGCGGCAAGTATATGGCAAACGTTATGCCGTCCTCCCCGCCCCGCGGCACATAGTATTCCAGGAAATTTGTGTAGTAAAACGCCAGATAGACAAACGAACTACGGACGGGCAAGCCGCGAATATAGTCCTCTACCTTTGCCTTGTCCGTGAAATGCGGCGCCCACTTCGTGCCGCCGGTGATGGCTTCGACATTTTCGAGTCCGCTGAACACCACGTGCTCAACGCCAGCGGCCACCGCCGCATCGGCCAACTCCTTGCCCAGGCTAAGTTCGGGTTCCGCCGGCGGCACCTTGACGATGGGCGGCGTCATCAAGAATGCTCCAGCCGAGCCTTTCATTGCTTCGGTCAGATCGGCCTGCCTGCCGAGCTCAAGAGGCGCCACCACGACCTCGGCACCCTTCTTCGCCAGGGCCTGCGCGGGTTGGCTGTCGAGGCGCCGCGTCAGGGCGCGTACCCGGTAGCGCCCACTGTCGAGCAAGGAATTGGCGACGCTACGGCCTTGCTTGCTCGAGGCACCAACAACGGTAATCAGAGGTTTTGTATCGGCTTGGCTCATGCTGGTTATCCTGGTTGTGGGCGGAACCGCTTCCGCCCGCGATCGACCTCCACCACGGCCTCAGGCGCGCCGCGTGTCGGCCTTGACCACGGAGTCTCGGCTGGCGCGAGCTATATTGGAAATTATAAAAATGTTCGGCTACTATCCGTCCTGTGAATACCAAGCGCCTGGACCTCAATCTGTTGGTTACCCTGGAGACGCTGCTGGTGGAGCGGAACGTCACGAAGGCGGCTGCCCGACTGCACCTGAGCCAACCCGCGGTAAGCGCCCAGCTGAACCGTCTCAGGCGCGAGTTCGATGACCCGCTGCTAATTCCTGCCCAGCGAGGTATGACGCCGACGGTCAAAGCAATGGAGTTGCTCGATCCGTTGCGCCAAGCGCTTGATCAAGTTCGCGCCACGGTCGCTTCGCATAGGAACTTCGATCCGGCGAAGGCCAACCTGACCTTCGCAATCGCTTGCACGGACTATCTACAAGCGGCCGTGGTCAAGCCGCTCGTTGTGGAACTCAGGACGCGAGCGCCCGGTGTTCGCGTCGCGATCCGCAATCTGGACGTGGCGCAGTTGGAAGCGCAGATGGCGCGCGGCGACGTGGATTTGGCGCTCATGACGCCGCAGGCGGCCCCGCCAAGTCTTCGCACTCGCCATCTGTTCGATGAGCGCTATGTGCTCATCGGCCGCCGGAAGCATCCACGGCTGCGGGACGGAATCACGGTCGCTGAATTTGCTGAGCTGGAGCAAGTGATCGTATCTTTGGACGGAGGCAGCTTCGTGACGCCGTTGGACAGCGCTTTGGCTGCTCTCGGACACAAGCGCAACGTGGTGCTCTCTGCGGCTTCGTTCCTGTTTGTCCCCGAGATCGTGTCTCGCTCGGACTTCGTGGCGCTGGTCCCGGAACGGCTGGTCCGCAACTCGGCGGACCAGCTTGAAGTGATGGACTGTCCACTCCCCGTTGAAGGCTTTGCTGTGGGAATGGTTTGGCATGAGCGCAATCACGGACACAGCGGCCAACGCTGGATCCGTGAAGCTGTTGTCTCACTTGTCGCGCGTCAATCCTCGCCCCAGGCGCGCGATAGTCACGACTAGGCGGCCTGCTTGGCGCGCGCGTCCGACTTCTCCAGGTAATAGCTCGAATAGCGGTCGAAGAACCTTTCAGAGCCGCCGAGCGAGCCGTATTTCGCCAGCTTCTTCAGCTCGACCTTGTTGAGCACCGCGCCGACGATCTTGTCGGCGATATAGGGCTCCTGCTCCAGCATCGAGCGCACCATGGCGCGTGGCGTGCGGCCCCATTCGGTGACGAGCACGAAACCGTCGACCAGCGGCGCGAAGGCCTTGGCGTCGACCACGGGCCCGAGCGGCGGCAGGTCGACGATGACGTATTCGAAGGTCTCCCTGGCGTTCTCGATGAAGCGGCGCATGCCGGCCGAGCCCAGAAGCTCGCTGGTGTGCGAAAACTGGCCGCGCAGCACGGCGGGGATGATCGCCAGCTTAGTCTGGCGGTCGACCTTGCCGACCGACTGCCAGGTCTGCCCGTTGACCACCGCCTCCATCAGCCCGTGCTCGGCTTCCATGCCAAGGCTGCGGCTGAGGCCGGGATTGCGCAGGTCTCCATCGATCAGCAATGTCCTGGCGCCGTTGGCGGCAAGCAGGCCAGCGAGGTTTGCCGCAACCGTCGACTTGCCTTCGCCGGGCAGGACCGAGACAACGCCGATCACGCGGCTGCCCTTGTCTTCCATCAC
>NZ_RZSL01000414.1:0-5587 GCF_003997355.1 Mesorhizobium sp. M1E.F.Ca.ET.041.01.1.1
TTCCGCCACAATCGGACTGATCTGGAACCTTTCCGCTCAAGCCATCCTTATTGGCAATCCCCATTGGAGTTTATCTTGATGTCCCTGCTGTTCCGCCGCGCGTCGCTCGCCAGCCTTGGCCTGGCCTTCGGGCTCTCGGCTCTTTCACTGTCGCCGCTGATGGCGCAGGAAACCAAGCCCGCCCAGCCGGATGCCGCGGCTCCCGCCGCTGCGCCGGTCGACCCGAACGCCGTCGTCGCCACCATCAACGGCGAGAAGCTGACCGAGGCCGATCTTGCGCTCGCCGAAGGCGAGCTGTCGCAGCAGTTCCAGCAGCTGCCGCCGGAACAGCGCCGCGCCGCCGCCCTTTCGGCTGCCATCGAAATCCGCGTCATGGCCAAGAAGGCGGTCGACAGCGGTCTCGACAAGGATGCCGATTTCCAGCGCCGCATGGCGTTCCTGCAGCAGCGCGCCCTGCACGGCGAGGTGGTCGAGAAGGAGGTCGTCAACAAGGTGACGGACGCCGAAGTCCGCGCCCGCTATGACCAGGAAATCGCCAACACGCCGCCGGTCAATGAAATCCACGCCCGTCACATCCTCGTGAAGACCAAGGAAGAGGCCGAGGCGATCATCAAGCAGCTCGACGGCGGTGCCGATTTCCAAAAACTCGCCAACGAGCACACCAGCGACCCAAGCGGTAAATCGAATGGCGGCGACCTCGGCTGGTTCGGTCCCGGGCAGATGGTGCCTGAGTTCGACAAGGCGGCCTCTGCCCTGGAGGTCGGCAAATACTCGAAGGAGCCGGTGCAGTCGCAGTTCGGCTGGCATGTCATCAAGGTCGAGGACAAGCGCGCCAAGCAGCCGCCGGCCTTCGACGACGTCAAGGACCAGGCCAGGCAGGCCGTGATCCGCGACAAATACTTCGCCATGGTCAAGGAATTGCGCGGAGCCGCCAAGGTCGAGATCCCCGACGAGAAGCTGAAGGCCGCGGTCGACGCGATGGAGAACGGCAAGTAAGCGCAAGAGACTCCGCAAAAGGGCGCGGCGAACTGTTGTTCGTCGCGCCCTTTTGTTTCAGCGGATACGCACGGCAATGCCGTGCATCACATAGCGGACTGCCTTGCGTATGGCCGCGTCGTCTTCGTCGAGGCGATTGGTCAGGAGATGCGTCCAGGCATAGGAGGCCATGAGGTCGGCAACGAGCGTCGGGTCGATATCGGCCGCAACTTCGCCCCTCGCCTTGGCGCGCTCGACCATCTGGCCGGTATGGGCGCGGCGCCCTCTCGCATAGTCTGCAAGCGCTGCTGCCGCGCCTTCATCGGACTGGGCCTCGGCGATCAGCGATCTGAACACGCTGCCGGACGAGGTTTCGCGCCAGTGCGAGAACAGGCTCTTCAGGAAACCAACGAGATCGTCCTCCAGCTTTCCGGTGTCCGGATTGTCGACGCGCTTGCCCCGCTGGTAGACGTCGAGCAGCAGAGCCGCCTTGCTCGGCCACCAGCGGTAGATCGTGGGCTTGCCGGCGCGCGCCCGCCGCGCCACGGCCTCGATGGAGAAACCGGCATAGCCGGCTTCGACCAGCACTGCCTCGGCGGCGTCGAGAATGGCGCCGGCGCTTTCCGGGTTTCGCCGCGCGCCGATCGATTTGCGTCCCGAGCCAGCCTCTTCAGCCATTCGACCTGTCTTATCCATGAATTGCTGCATCCTCATACACGACCTCTTGACGAAACGAAACGGTCCGTTTTATATAACGGAACGTTTCGTAACGATAGGAGAGATCGATGACCCAGCCCACCCGCTTCTCGCGTCCCCGCTTTGCCCTTCTGGTTCTTGCCGGCGTCTATCCGCTGATCACCGCCATTCTCTACGTGGTGTTCCCGCTCACCGAGGATTGGTTCATCTGGCAGCGCACGCTGGTCATCGCGCCGCTGATGGTCTCGATCATGATCTGGGGACTGATCCCCGGCGTGCAGAGGGCGTTTGGCGGTTTCATCAATGTGCGCGCAGGCCGGCCGGGCGAGTAGGCGCTGGAACCGATCTGATCGCCGCCGGCGCGACACGCTGCAACGAATGTAGGGATGGATCGGAGCGGCAAATTCCGAAATAACTCGGCTGCCGATGAGGCGGCCAAGGCCGCTGCCAGCGCGGAGCAAGCGGATCATGTTTGAAGGTTTCGCACGCAAGGCCTTCACCATTGACGGGATGGACATCGCCTGCGAGGTTGGCGGTTCCGGGCCGCCGGTGCTTTTGCTGCACGGATTTCCGCAATGCCGGGCGATGTGGGCTCGGGTCGCCCCCTTGCTCGCGGATCGTTTCACGGTCGTTTGCGCCGACCTGCGCGGTTATGGCGATTCCTCGAAGCCGAAATGCCTGCCCGATCGGTCGAACTACAGCTTTCGCGCGATGGCGAACGACCAGGTCGGCCTGATGCGCCAACTCGGATTCGACCGGTTCCATGTGGTCGGCCACGACAGGGGCGGACGGACCGGACACAGGATGGCGCTCGACCATCCGGAAGCGGTCCTGTCGCTCACCGTCATGGATATCGTGCCGACCTATGCCATGTTCACGGACACGAACAGGCATGTCGCTGGCGCCTACTGGCACTGGTATTTCCTGTCGCAGCCGGAGCCGTTGCCCGAGCGCCTCATAGGCAACGATCCGGACTTCTTTTACGAAACATGCCTAGTCGGCTGGGGCGCGACCAGCATTTCGAGTTTCGATCCCGAGATGATCGCCGAGTACCGGCGGGCTTGGCATGACCCCGGGATGATCCACGGTTCCTGCTCCGACTATCGGGCGGCAGCCAGCATCGACCTCGAACACGATGCCGCCGACATCGGCCGCAAGGTCCTCTGCCCGACGCTCGTATTCTACGGCTCGTCGGGAACGATGGCCTCGTTGTTCAATATCCCCGCCGAATGGCGCAAGCGGGCTGCCGACATGACCGAAGCGTCACTGCCTGGCGGGCATTTCTTCGTCGATCAATTCCCGGCCGAGACGGCCGAGCGGATCATTGCGTTCCTGAGCGGGCATTCCTGAGCGCTCCGACCGATCGTGTGGGTCCATCCACGCCGGCCACGCCCGACACCTTGCGAGGGCCATCAAAACGCCCTTGCGCCGTGGCGCCGTATCGGGCAAACCGGCGTTCTTTTCGCGTTATTGCCGCTCCGGGGTCCCGATGTCCGCTACGATTTCGCCGCTCGCACCGAAGAAATATCCCAAGATGCCGGTCATCGAGGGCGTGCGCATCGCGACCGCCGAGGCCGGGATCAAATATCGGAATCGCACCGACCTGCTTGCCATGGTCTTCGATGCGGGCACGGCCGTCGCCGGCGTCTTCACGCGCTCGAAATGCCCGTCGGCGCCGGTCGACTACTGCCGCCAGAACCTTGCCGCCGGCAAGGCGCGGGTGCTGGTGGTCAATTCCGGCAACGCGAACGCCTTCACCGGCAGGAAGGGCAAGGCTTCAACCGCGCTGACCGGCGAGGCGGCGGCAAAGGCGGCAGGATGTGCCGAGAGCGAGGTGTTCCTGGCCTCGACCGGCGTCATCGGCGAACCGCTTGACACCAACAAATTCAGCCACCTGCTTGCCGCCCTGGTGAAGGATGGCAAGCCGGACCTGTGGACCGACGCGGCCAAGGCCATCATGACCACGGACACCTATCCGAAGGTGGCGACGCAGACCGTGAAGCTCGGCGACGCCGACGTGACCATCAACGGCATCGCCAAGGGCGCCGGCATGATCGCGCCCGACATGGCGACGATGCTCTCCTTCATCGCCACCGACGCGCCGATCGCCGCGCCCGTGCTGCAGGACCTGTTGTCGCGCGGCACGGCCAAGACCTTCAACGCCGTCACCGTCGACAGCGACACTTCGACCAGCGACACGCTGCTTTTCTTTGCAACCGGCAAGGCAGCCGCGCGCGGCGCCCCGGCGATCAGCGATCCGAAGGATGCGCGGCTCGGCGCCTTCCGCCGCGCGCTCGGCAAGGTGCTGAAGTCGCTGGCGCTGCAAGTGGTGCGCGACGGCGAGGGTGCGCGCAAGCAGGTCGAGGTCACCGTCACCGGCGCCAAGTCCGCCCGCTCGGCCAAGCGCATCGCGCTCTCGATCGCCAACTCGCCGCTGGTCAAGACGGCGGTCGCCGGCGAGGACGCCAATTGGGGTCGCGTCGTCATGGCCGTCGGCAAGGCCGGCGAGCCGGCCGACCGCGACCGGCTGTCGATCTGGTTCGGCGACAACCGGCTGGCGCATGAGGGCGAGCGTGATCCGGCTTACTCCGAGGAAGCGACCTCGGCTTATATGAAGCGGGACGATATCCGCATCCGCGCCGATATCGGCATCGGCCGCGGCAAGGCGACGGTGTGGACCTGCGACCTCACCAAGGAATATGTCGCCATCAATGGCGACTACCGGAGCTGATGGCGCCGGTGTCGAGGCATCCGGCAAGCGTGCTTGCGATCGTGCGCCGCTACGAGGCGGCGGGTTTTCGCGCTTGGCCGGCGGCGGCCGTCCATTATGACGGGACATGGGTGGTGCGGCTGACGGCCGGCCATCCGGCAAAGCGTCTGAATTCGGTCAACCCGCTCGATCCGGGCGACACCCAGCACATTGCCGAGCGGATCATGCGCGCCAGCCGCCGTTTCGACGCCTACGGCCGGCCGCTGACCTTTCGCATGTCGCCGCTTTCGGGGCCGGTGCTGTCGAAGCATCTCGACGAGGCGGGCTGGAGCCGGTTCGACGAGTCGCTGGTGATGCGGCTGCCGCTCAAGGAGGCTGAGCTCGACGCCGCGATGGACCAGATTCCGCTGAAGGACATCAGCCGCTTCATCGGCGCGGCGATCAGGACGAGCAGCTCGGATGTCTCGCTGCGGCCCGGCCTGTCGGAGGTCATCGGCGCCATCCAGCCCGAAGCGGGGCTGTTTGCGCTCGAAGACGGCAACGAGCCGCTCGCGACGCTGATCTGTGTCCATGACGGCGATCTCGCCGGGCTGTTCGAGGTCGCCACCGAGAAGTCGGCTCGCAACAAGGGTCATGGCCGCAACCTCATCCTGTCGGCGCTGAAATGGGCGCGGCTGCGCGGCGCGCGCGAAGCCTGGCTGCAGGTGGAAGCCGGCAATGTCCCGGCGCTGTCGCTCTACCGGTCGCTCGGCTTCGAGGAAGTCTACCGCTACCACTATCGTCGGCCGCCGGGCGCATGAGCGAGATCAAGCCAGCCGGAAAGCGCCTGCTCCTCGTCGCGGCCTGCGCGCTGGTCGACGCCGACCGGCGCGTGCTTCTGGCGCAGCGCCCCGAAGGCAAGCAACTCGCGGGCCTTTGGGAGTTTCCAGGCGGCAAGGTCGAGCCCGGCGAGACTCCGGAAGAGTGCCTGATCCGCGAGCTGCATGAAGAGCTCGGCATCGAGACCGAGATACCCTGCCTCGCGCCGCTCACCTTCGCCAGCCACAGCTATGACGATTTCCACCTGCTGATGCCGCTTTATGTCTGCCGGCGTTTCCGCGGCATCGCGCAGCCGAAGGAAGGGCAGGGGCTGAAATGGGTGAGGCCACGGCAGATGCGGGATTATCCGATGCCGCCGGCGGACGCGCCACTGATCCAGTTTCTCAT
>NZ_RZSL01000415.1:0-5586 GCF_003997355.1 Mesorhizobium sp. M1E.F.Ca.ET.041.01.1.1
GTCTCAGACGGCAGGTCTCCTGGCTCGCGGGTCATCGCCTTGGCGCCGCCTTCCCGGGAGACATCCCAGTGGTTTTCGGCTGAGGCTCGTCGCTCACAGTTGCGGGGACAGCCGCGGAGTTGGGATTTTTCCCGCACCGCATTCCCTCTTGGCTCCTCCCTTTGCCGGGAGAAGACCGTCTGCGGCGGATTTAGGCTTAGAGCTACGCGGCTGTCAACGCGCGGCTACGACACCGAAATGTCGGCCAGCGCCGGCCCAAGGTCGCCGGCCGGGGTTACCTCGATGCTCTCCAGGCCTAGCCAGGTCTGAATCTGTTTCAGCTCATCGAAGAGCTGGGCGGCCGTTTCGGTCGGAGCGCCGGCTTCAGCATAAGCCGCATGGACGCGCAGCATGCTCGCCGGGCGGTCGGCCCTCAGATCGACACGGGCGACGATCCGGTCGCCTAGCAGGAAGGGCAGCACATAGTAGCCATACTGGCGTTTTTCAGCCGGCGTGTAGATCTCGATGCGATAGCGGAAGCCGAACAGCTTTTCCGTGCGGGTGCGTTCGAAGACCACCGGATCGAAGGGAGCGAGCAGGGCGCGCGCCCCGATCCGGCGCGGAATGCGCGCGTCCTTATAGAGATAAGCGGTCTTGTCCCAGCCTTCGACCCGCACCGGCAGCAGTTCGCCCGTCTCGACCAGTTCCTCGATGCGATCCTTCACGTCGCCCGGCGCGAGGCGGAAATAATCGCGCAGGTCGCCATAGGTGGCGATGCCGTGGGCGCGCGCGGATATGCGCAGCAATTCACGGTGCGCGTCCTCGACAGAAGGCACGGGCAAATCCAGCACAGACTGCGGCAGAACACGCTCCGGCAGATCGTAGTAGCGTTCGAACCCGCGCCGGTAGGCGGTGGTGATGCGCCCGGCCCAGAACAGCCATTCGAAGGCGTGCTTGGCCTCGCTCCAGCCCCACCAGCCGCCGTTGCCCTTGTGGCCTTCGATGTCGGAGGCGGCAATCGGCCCGCGTTCCGCGACTTGCCCGTAGATCTCGTCGATCATTGCCTTGCGCTCGCGACCCCATTTGGCGAGGCCGAGATACATTTCCTCGCCGCGCTCGGCGCGCTGCATGCGCCAGCGCATCAGCGGCCAGGTCTCGACCGGCAGGAACGACGCCTCATGCGCCCAATATTCAAAGACGGCGCGCTTGCGGCTTACGGCCGCGTTGTCGAGCAGCGCGAGCGGGTAGGGGCCGAGGCGCGAATAGAGCGGCATGTAGTGGGCGCGCACCACCGCGCTGACGGAATCGATCTGCAGCAGGCCGGTGCGAGAGAGCACGCGGGCGAGGTGCCGGCGATCGGGCGTACCGGCCGGCCGCGCATCGGTGAAGCCCTGTGCGCCGAGCGCGATGCGCCTGGCCATGGCCAGCGAGATCTTTTCCTTCATCGAGCTGCTCTCGCCCTGATCAGTTCTGCCGGATTTTTAGCCGGTGATTCCGGCCATGCTAGCAGGCAAATGGCGGGAGATATGTCAGGAGAGAAAAGTGGAGTAAAAAGTGAAAGAAATCAAACAGGAGCGGATCGGACCAGTTTCTTCCGATATGGCGTCCAGGGCGGGATTTTGAACAAGGTTTGACTTGCGTCGCCGAAACCGCTGCGCTAACCCTCGCCGCGTCGCAGCATAGGGCCCTTAAAACGGTTCAGCGGGTTAAACTGTCACGCTTCCGCATTAGAGTCCGTTGCTGTAATCAAAGTGAATTGGCCGCCAACGGAAAGCCGCCGCATGAGCGCACTCCTAAGTTCGTATCTGCCCATCGTCCTCTTCATCGCAGTAGCGATGGTCGTTGGTCTCGCGCTTATCATCGCGCCGTTCCTGGTGGCCTACCGCAATCCCGACCCGGAAAAGCTTTCCGCCTATGAATGCGGGTTCAATTCGTTCGACGACGCCCGCATGAAGTTCGACATCCGCTTCTATCTGGTGTCGATCCTGTTCATCATCTTCGATCTCGAGGTCGCCTTCCTGTTCCCATGGGCGGTGTCCTTCTCCAAGCTCGGTATGCTCGGCTTCTGGTCGATGATGGTGTTCCTGGCGGTGCTGACCATCGGCTTTGCCTATGAATGGAAAAAAGGAGCGCTGGAATGGGATTGAACGACAGTTCAGGCACCCTCGTCGCGCCGAAGCCCAAGGGCATCATCGACCCCAACACCGGCAGGCCGGTGGGGGAGGACGATCCCTTCTTCCTCGAAATCAACAATGAGCTGGCCGACAAGGGTTTCCTCGTCACCTCGACTGAAGCGCTGATCACCTGGGCGCGCAGCGGCTCGCTGATGTTCATGACCTTCGGCCTCGCCTGCTGCGCGGTCGAGATGATCCACACCTCGATGCCGCGCTACGACAGCGAGCGGTTCGGCGTCGCGCCGCGCGCGTCTCCGCGCCAGTCCGACATCATGATCGTGGCCGGCACGCTGACCAACAAGATGGCGCCGGCGTTGCGCAAGGTCTACGACCAGATGCCGGAGCCGCGCTACGTCATCTCGATGGGCTCCTGCGCCAATGGCGGCGGCTACTACCACTATTCCTATTCGGTGGTGCGCGGCTGCGACCGCATCGTGCCGGTCGACATCTACGTGCCGGGCTGCCCGCCGAGCGCGGAAGCGCTGCTCTACGGCATTCTTCTGTTGCAGAAGAAGATCCGCCGCACCGGCACGATCGAACGGTGAGCCGATGACCCAGGCGTTGACCGAACTCTCCACCTATCTCGGCGAGAAGCTCTCCGGCCGCATCGGCGAAACCGTGCTCGCCTATGGCGAACTGACCGTCTCCGTCGAACCGGGCAATCTGATCGAGGTGGCGACCTTCCTGCGCGACGACCCGCGCTGCCAGTTCATCTCGATCATCGACATCTCCGGCGCGGACTATCCGTCGCGGGCCAGGCGCTTCGACGTCGTCTACCACCTGTTGTCGCCGAAGCAGAATGTCCGCATCCGGCTCAAGGTCCAGGCCGACGAAGAGACGCTGGTGCCGTCGCTGACCGCCGTCTATCCCGGCGCCGACTGGTATGAGCGCGAGACCTACGACCTTTACGGCGTGCTGTTCTCCGATCATCCGGACCTGCGCCGCATCCTCACCGACTACGGCTTTGATGGGCATCCGCTGCGCAAGGATTTCCCGCTGACCGGCTTCGTCGAGGTGCGCTACGACGACGAGGCCAAGCGGGTCATCTACGAGCCGGTCGAGCTCAAGCAGGAATTCCGCAATTTCGATTTTCTTTCTCCTTGGGAAGGGACGGACTACGTCCTGCCGGGGGATGAAAAAGCGAAACAGTGAGTAGGGAAGTAGTAAGTAGGGAAGGAATTGGGAAAGCGGATCGAATCTTATCGCGACCTGATGGTGTGGCAATCGGCGATGATTCTCGCTGAAGATTGCTATCGCGTCACCAAAGGTTTTCCGAAAGACGAGATCTATGGAATGACCTCCCAGATGCGCCGCTCGGCGGTATCTATCGCCGCTAATATCGCTGAAGGGTATGGTCGTGAGAATAGGGGTTCGTTCGTTCAATTTCTGCGCATGGCGCAGGGTTCGTTGAAAGAGCTAGAGACCCACGTATTGCTGGCATGCCGTGTGGGTATGCTGGAAAGAGACCTTGAGACTGAACTGCTGCTTCGGTGTGAAGAGATTGGGAAAATGATGCGATCTCTGATCAGAACGGTGCAGGCTAAACAGGCGGAATAAGTAGGCGTTGAGCTGATGATCACTACTCACTACTCACTACTGACTCGCCAGAGGCGCCAGAATGGCTGAAACCTCCGTCCGCAACTTCAACATCAACTTCGGTCCGCAACACCCTGCAGCGCATGGCGTTTTGCGCCTGGTGCTGGAGCTGGACGGCGAGGTGGTCGACCGCGTCGATCCGCATATCGGCCTGCTTCATCGCGGCACCGAGAAGCTGATCGAGGCAAAGACCTATCTGCAGGCGGTGCCCTATCTCGACCGGCTCGATTATTGCGCGCCGATGAACCAGGAGCATGCCTTCGCGCTCGCTGCAGAGCGCTTGCTCGGCATCGAGGTGCCGAAGCGTGGGCAGCTGATCCGCGTGCTCTATTCCGAGATGGGCCGCATCATGTCGCACATCCTCAATGTGACGACGCAGGCGATGGACGTCGGCGCGCTGACCCCACCGCTGTGGGGCTTCGTCGAGCGCGAAAAGCTGATGGTATTCTACGAACGCGCCTCCGGCTCGCGCATGCATGCGGCCTATTTCCGGCCGGGCGGCGTGCACCAGGACCTGCCGCAGAAGCTGATCGAGGACATCGGCAAGTGGATCGACCCGTTCCTGAAGTCGATCGACGATCTCGACGCGCTGCTTACGCCTAACCGCATCTTCAAGCAGCGCAATGTCGACATCGGCACGGTGTCGCTGGCCGACGCCTGGGCCTGGGGTTTTTCGGGCGTGATGGTGCGCGGCTCGGGCGCGGCCTGGGACCTGCGCAAGGCGCAGCCCTATGAATGCTATTCCGAGATGGATTTCGACATCCCGATCGGCAAGAACGGCGACTGCTACGATCGCTACCTCGTGCGCATGGAAGAGATGCGCCAGTCGGCGAAGATCATGCGCCAATGCGTCGATCTTTTGCTCGGCAAGGAAGGCACTGGCCCGGTTTCGAACCTCGACGGCAAGGTGGTGCCGCCGAAGCGCGCGGCAATGAAGCGCTCGATGGAAGCGCTCATCCATCACTTCAAACTCTATACCGAGGGCTATCGTGTGCCGGCCGGCGAGGTCTATGCGGCCGTCGAGGCGCCCAAGGGCGAGTTCGGCGTCTATCTGGTCTCGGACGGCACCAACAAGCCTTATCGCTGCAAGCTGCGCGCGCCCGGTTTCGCGCATCTGCAGGCCATGGATTTCCTGTGCCGCGGCCACATGCTGGCCGACGTCACCGCCGTACTTGGCTCCCTCGACATCGTGTTTGGTGAGGTCGATCGCTAAATGTCAGTCCGCCGTCTCGCAGATGCCAGCGTCCAGCCAGCCTCCTTCGCCTTCACCAAGGCGAACGCGGCGGCGGCCAAGCAGTGGATCGCCAAATATCCGAAGGGCCGCGAGCAGTCGGCCATCATCCCGTTGCTGATGATCGCGCAGGAGCAGGAAGGCTGGGTGACCAAGGCGGCGATCGAGACGATCTCCGACATGCTCGGCATGCCGCGCATCCGCGGCCTCGAGGTCGCGACCTTCTACACGCAGTACCAGCTTAATCCGGTCGGCACCCGCGCCCATATTCAGGTCTGCGGCACCACGCCCTGCATGCTGCGCGGCTCGGAAGCGCTGATGGATGTCTGCCGGTCGAAGATCCATCACGACCAGTTCCACACCAATGACAAGGGCACGCTGTCGTGGGAGGAGGTCGAGTGCCTCGGCGCCTGCGTCAACGCGCCGATGGTCATGATCTTCAAGGACACCTTCGAGGACCTGACGCCGGAACGGCTGGCCGAGATCATCGATCTCTATGAAGCCGGAAAGGGTGCCGAGGTGAAGCCTGGTCCGCAGAACGGCCGCACCGGCTCCGAGCCCGCGTCTGGGCTGACGACGCTGAAGAGCGAAAAAGCGATCCTGAAA
>NZ_RZSL01000416.1:0-5572 GCF_003997355.1 Mesorhizobium sp. M1E.F.Ca.ET.041.01.1.1
CCGGCAGAAGCCCGAGCCCGGCCGGGTTGATCGTCATTGGCGAGCCGGTCTCGGTCTGCCACCAATGGTCGACGACCGGACGGTCGAGCTTCTGCTCCGCCCATTTGATGGTTTCCGGATCGGCGCGTTCGCCGGCGAGGAACAGGGTGCGGAATTTCGACAGGTCGTATTTCGACACGAACTCGCCCCTGGGATCCTGTCCCTTGATGGCGCGAAAGGCTGTCGGCGCCGTGAACAGCGCCACCACGCCATGCTCCGAGATCACCCGCCAGTAGGTGCCGGCGTCCGGCGTGCCGATCGGCTTACCTTCGAAGAGCACGCTGGTGCAGCCATGCAGCAGCGGTCCGTAGACGATGTAGGAATGGCCGACCACCCAGCCGACGTCGGAAGCGGCCCAGAACACTTCGCCGGGCTTGACGCCGAACTCGGCGTCCATCGTCCATTTCAGCGCGACCATGTGGCCGCCATTGTCGCGCACGATGCCCTTCGGCTGTCCGGTCGTGCCGGAGGTGTAGATGATGTAGAGCGGGTCGGTGGCTAAAACCGGCACGCAGTCGACATTGGCGCCGGCCGCGCGCTCGCGGGCGACCGCATCGGCATAGTCGATGTCGTAATTGTCCTTCATCTCGCAGCGCAACTGCTCGCGCTGCAGGATCAGGCAGGCGTCGGGCTTGTGCTTCGACATCTCGATCGCCTTGTCGAGCAGGGGCTTGTAGGCGACCACGCGTCCAGGCTCCAGGCCGCAGGATGCCGAGATGATCAGCTTCGGCTTGGCGTCGTCGATGCGGGTGGCGAGCTCGTGTGAGGCGAAGCCGCCGAAGACCACCGAATGCACGGCGCCGATGCGGGAACAGGCGAGCATGGCGAAGGCGGCCTCCGCCACCATCGGCATGTAGATGATGACGCGGTCGCCTTTGCCGACGCCGCGGTTCTTGAGCACGGAGGCCAGCGCAACCACTTCGCGCTTCAATTCGGCATAGGTGAATTTCCGCACCGTGCCGGTGATCGGGCTGTCATGGATCAGCGCCAACTGGTCGGCGCGCCCGCCCGCCACGTGGCGGTCGATGGCGTTGAAGCAGGTGTTGCAGGTGGCGCCGACGAACCAGCGGCCATAGACGCCTGATGCGGGATCGAAGACGTTTTCGGCCGGTGAATACCAGTCGATCGCCTTGGCCGCCTCGGCCCAGAACCCTACGGGGTCGCGTTTCCAGCCCGCATAGACTTCGTGGTAGCGTGAGGCCATCGACTTTTCCTCCCCAGGAACATTGCGTCGTCTGGCAATAGCCTAATCGGCTTTTGCCGGCCATGTCTTCTTGCATTTTCGTCGATTGTCGCCGGCAAATTTCTGCAGACGACGCTTCCGGTTGAGCGCCGTTCCGGCTGCCCCGACTTGAAGCCGGCTTACAGCGGCAGTGCCGCGAGCATCAGCCCCACGCCGCCGGCGATCAAAATAGCGGCCGCCAATGCTTTCCGATGGCGCTCGAAAGCCGTCGGAGCCCGATCCCAATTGTAACGCATACTGTTCACTCCCCGAAAACCCCGGGCGGTTTCTAGCTTACCTTGGGGCAAGAAGGCAACACCGGGCCTGACATCAGGCAATGGACAGCGCCACGGTGCCGCGCTAATTGCTCTCGGGGCAAAAGGGAGCGGGCGCATGATTGAAATCGCCTCTGAAACGGTTCTGCGGATGGCAGATGACGCCTCCGTGCAGCATGTCGGCGACGGCGCCGTCGTGCTTCTGGCGCGCAGCGGCCAGCTCTACACCTGCAACGGCACGACCGAAGCCTTCCTCGACAAGGTCGACGGCGCCCGCAACCTCGATCAGATCGTCGACCTCTTGTCGGATGAATTCGAGATCGACAAGGCGACGCTCGACGAGGACATGGCGGCGCTCGCCGCCGAACTGGTGGCGGAAGGCATCCTCGCCGATCCGGGCGCGTGATGGCCGACGGACCGTTCCTGCGCGCGCTGTTTCGCACCCATTTGTGGCTCAGCGCCCGGCTGATGCCGGTGCTGATTGGCCAGCGCGACTTCGAGAGCGTGCTGAAATGGGCGCCGCTCGACGCGCCCGCGCCTTATCGGGGCCTGCCTTCGGCCTACATCGTCACCCGCGTCAATCGCACGGTCCGGCATCCCTGGCTGATGCGCGACCGCAGGTGCCTGCGGGAAGGGTTGCTCGGCTTCCGCTTCCTGCGCATGGCCGGTTTCGATCCTGAGCTGCGCTTCGGCGTAGATTCGAAATCGATGCATGCGCCGCGCCTGTCGGCGCATTGCTGGGTGTGCCTCGACGGTAAGCCGGTGGTCAGCGACAGCCTGCCCGGCATGGTTGAGATCTATCGCCACCATGCCGACGCTGCCGGGGCGCGCGCTGCTTGAGTAGCATGGCAACCACCTTCTGCTATGACCTCAACGGCCAGATCATCAGCATATCCGCGTCGCGCGCCGAGCTCTGGCCAAGCTTCGACCTGATGCTCGGCACCTTGCGCGTCAGCGACCCCGTCGAACCCGGCTTTCGCATCAATATCGTCGAAACGTCGGCGCTGCCGGAAAACCCTCAAGGGAAGCTCGCTTTCGAAGGCGAGGTGCCGCTGGACGGCCATTGCCGGCTGATCGACGGTGGCGACATCGTTCACCTGATCTTCCCTGCTCTTCAGATGGCCTCGGTCCATGCCGACGAAGGCTGGGCTGAAATCCGTGTGCATCCCGACAGCAAGGTCAAATGGACATTGCTGATGATGGTGCTGGATGCCGCGCTCGATGCGGGCGGACAGCACATGCTCCACACCGCCGGCCTCACTCTGCCGGACCGCGACGGCCTGGTTCTCATCCATGCCCCGAGCGGCACCGGCAAGTCGACGACATCGCTGGCGCTGGCATCGCAAGGCTTCGGCCTTTGCTCGGACGATGTCATGATATTGCGGGCGGCATCGGATGGCATCACGGCCTGGGGCATGCCGCGCAAAGTGAAGGTCCATCGCAACACCGCGGCTATGCTGCCGTTCGTTGCTCCCTGTCTCGGCGACAGATGGGACGCCGAAGGCGAGCAGGCGGTTCCGCTGGAGCGTCTTGCCGAAATCATCCGCATCGAGGACACGACCGCGAGACCGGTCTCGGCGCTCCTTCATCTTGCGCGTTCGGCCAATGCCGAGACCCGTCTGCTGCCCATGGCCAGGACCGATGCGATGGTGGCTTTGGCCACCGACAATGTCAGGACCGGCATGACCGGCCTGTTGGCGATGCAGAAACGGCGCATGGCGATGATCGCGGCACTGGTCAAGGCGGTCCCGACCTTTACCTTGGAGGTCGGCGCGAGCCCGGCGGATGCAGCGGCGCTGATCCGCGCCGCGTTGGGCCAGGCTTAGTTCCGCATGCCTTGGCGATTAGCGGAAACGCCCGTCATTGCGGTGACTTCAGAGCGCTGTGCAGAAAATCCGAAACGCTGGCGGGACAGTACCCCCCTCTGTCCTACCGGACATCTCCCCCGCAAGGGGGGAGATCGGACGTCACTGCCGCTTTCGTCAATCTCCTACGTTGGAGGAAGAGCGTCGCCGACGAAGCTGCCAATCTCCCCCCTTGCGGGGGAGATGTCCGGCAGGACAGAGGGGGGTGTGAAGGAACGCGGCGCGACAGTACCTTTCTTGATCACCGAAGATCATAGCAGCCGCTCAGGCCGGATAGGGCCTCGGCCGGGCCAACCTTTGGATCCAGCGGAAGGCGTCGCGGCTGAGGCGCGAGCGCATCTTTTCCCGTGAATTCACGCGAAGAAGCATGTTTCCGGTGATGAGCCATTTGGCGAGCCGTATCGAAAGATCGGGCTTGATGCGATTGGCGAGCGCGATGGCGCGTGGCTCGTCGAACAAGCGCCCGGTCACGTTGAGCACCGTCGCCAGCTCGAGCTCGATGCCTGTCATGCGCGCGGCCTCGAGCAGCCGCGCTTCCGCCTCCGGCGACTGCAGCGCGCGCACGCCCTGCAGCACATCTACGCAAAGCTGCAGCCGGTGGAATTTGTGGCCGCCGGCCGCGTGAACGATGGCGATCGCGAGCAGCGACGCCGGCGTGTCGGCCTCGCCGCCATCGATCGCCTGCAACTCGCGGAAGCCGAGCGACAGCCGCCTGCGCATGCCGGTGTCGTGCACCAGGTTGCCGTGCAGCTCTATCAGCAGGCTGGAGTTTTCCTTCTCCAGCCATTTGAACTCCTGCAGCTCATGCGATTGCGCCTCGCCGCTGGCAAGCTCGAAACCGCATTCGGCGATCGTCGTGTTGGCCGCGCCGATGCCGGCGGGATCGACCAGGATGTCGATGTCGGTGTACGGCCGGTCGGCGGCGTGGCGGTAGAGTTTTCGCGCGAAGACCGGTCCCTTGACGATGCGGGCCGCAACGCCTTTCGCCGCCAGCGCCTTCATGATGCGATCGCCGTGATATTGCAGCAGCATCGACTGTCCGGTCGCGATCGTCGCCTGGTCGCGCAACTCGGCGAGCTTCTGCTGCAAGGCGGCATCGTCCGGCAGGTCGGCGTCGCCGCGTTCCCTGAGCTTGCGCAGCATGATCGGCAGCACGCCGTGGAATTCCGCGTTGGCAAGCAACGCCTTCAAGCTGCTCGCCGCAAGATTGCGGCCGCGGTCAGCCGGCGTTTCGGGGTCGGCGAACTCGAGCAGCAGTTTTTCTTCGGCAGGCGAGAGCGGAGGCAGCATCGACCGGGCAACGTCGCGAATGGCATGCAAATTCGGCGAGTATGGTCGCAGAAAAGCCCGCGCGAAGCTACATCCCCCAGCGCAGCGCCGCCGTGTGCACCGGCGCGTCCCACAGCGCCGTTATCTCGTCATCGAGCATGGCCAGCGTGATCGAGCAGCCGGCCATGTCGAGCGAGGTGACATAGGAGCCGACCAGCGAGCGGACGACCGTCACGCCGCTCTTCTCGAAGATTTTGCGGGCGCTGTTGTACATCAGGTAAAGCTCCATCGACGGCGTGCCCCCGAAACCGTTGATGAAAAGCAGTGCCGGCCCTCCGGCGCGTTCGCCGAGGTCGCCGGTGATCGCCGTGCAGATCTCCTCGGCGATGGCGTCGGCGCTCTTCAGCGCATCGCGTCGCCGGCCGGGCTCGCCATGGATGCCGACGCCGAACTCCATCTCGCTGTCGCCGATCTCGAATGTCGGCTTGCCCGCCGCCGGCACGGTGCAACTGGTCAGCGCCACGCCCATCGAGCGTGTCGCGCCGTTGACGCGGTCGCCCAGTGCCTTGAGCTCGGGCAGCGCCATGCCTTGCTCGGCCGCCGCGCCGAGGATCTTTTCCACCACCAGCGTGCCGGCGACCCCGCGCCGGCCGGTCGTGTAGGACGAGTTCTCGACCGCGACGTCGTCATTGGTCACCACCTGCAGCACGCCGTCCGACATCTCGGCGGCCATGTCGAAATTCATCACGTCGCCTTCGTAGTTCTTGACGATGAACAGGCAGCCGGCGCCGGTGTCGACCGCCTGCATCGCTGCCAGGATCTGGTCCGGCGTCGGCGAGGTGAACACCTGGCCGGGGCAGGCGGCGTCCAGCATGCCGTGGCCGACCAACCCGCCATGCAAC
>NZ_RZSL01000417.1:0-5567 GCF_003997355.1 Mesorhizobium sp. M1E.F.Ca.ET.041.01.1.1
CTGCAGGCCTTCGTCTCGGAATCGCTGAAGCCGGTCGTCGACACCGTTCTCACCTTCGGCATGGGCCACTTCTACATCTCGCAGTCCGACAAGGGCGGCCTCGTCTATGGCGGCGACCTCGACGGCTACAACAGCTATGCCCAGCGCGGCAGCCTGCCGATCGTCGACGAGGTGATGAGCGAGATGCTGGCGCTGTTCCCGGGCCTGGCGCGGGTGCGCATGCTGCGCTCCTGGGGCGGGCTTTGCGACATGACGATGGACGGCTCGCCGATCATCACCACCGGCCCGCTGCCCGGCATGTATCTCAATTGCGGCTGGTGCTATGGCGGCTTCAAGGCAACGCCCGCGTCAGGCTGGTGCTTCGCCTGGACTATCGCCAAGGACGAGCCGCACGAGTTCAACGCGCCCTTCACGCTGGACCGTTTCTATCGAGGCCTCATCATCGACGACAAAGGCCAGGGTGCGAACCCCCGGTTGCATTAGGGTTTGAAACAGAATGCTGATCACTTGTCCCTATTGCGGCCCGCGCGACGTCATCGAGTTCACCTACCAGGGCGACGGCAACCGTGAGCGGCCGCAGCCGGCCTCGCAGGATCTCGACGCCTGGAACGCCTATGTCTACGACCGGCTGAACCCGGCCGGCGACCACAATGAGATCTGGCAGCATTCGGGCGGCTGCCGCGCGCATCTGCGCGTCGTGCGCAACACCGTAACCCATGAAATCCTGAGCACGGCCTTTGCTCGCGGCGGACACAAATCCGCGGGCCACAGGACGGAGGGCAAGCCGTGAGCTCCCGCCGTACCGAGACCGGCGGCCGCATCGACCGGCTGCGCACCATCCGTTTCACCTTCGACGGCGCGCCCTATACAGGCCATGCCGGCGACACACTCGCCTCGGCGCTGCTCGCCAGCGGCGTCACGCTGTTCGGCCGCTCGTTCAAATACCACCGTCCGCGCGGCCTGCTCGCCGCCGGCGTCGAGGAGCCTAACGCCCTGGTGACGGTGCTGCGCGGCGATGTGCGCGAGCCTAATGTCCCGGCCACCATGGTCGAGATCTATGACGGGCTCGTCGCCGTCAGCCAGAACCGCTCTCCCTCGCTCGCCTGGGACATCAGCGCCATCAACCAGCTCGGCGGCAAGATCCTGTCGGCCGGCTTCTATTACAAAACCTTCATGGGGCCGGTGATCGGTCCGCTGAAGGGCACACGCTTCTGGATGTTCTGCGAGCATTTCATCCGCCGCGCCGCCGGCCTCGGCAGAGCGGGTGTCGCCCCCGACACCTCGCGCTACGAGCGCATGAACGCCTTCTGCGACGTGCTGGTCGTGGGTTCCGGCCCAGCCGGCCTGATGGCGGCGAAGGCCGCGGCAGACCAGGGCGCCCGCGTGATCCTGGCCGACCTCGAGGCACGCTTCGGCGGCTCGGCCAACTGGTCGGGCGAGACGATCGACGGCGCGCCGGCTGCCGAGTGGGCGGGGCGCATCGTCGGCCAGCTCGAAGGCAATGACAATGTCCGCCTCCTGCCGCGCACGACGGTCTGGGGCTATTACGACGGCAACACGCTGGCCGCGCTCGAACGGGTGACCGACCATAAGGAGGTTCCGGCCAAGGGCGAGCCGCGCCAGCGCTATTGGGCGATCCGCGCCAGGACGGTGGTTCTCGCCACCGGATCGTTCGAGCGTCCGCTGGTGTTTCCGGGCAACGACCGTCCGGGCGTCATGCTGGCGCACGCGGCCGAACGCTACGCCAATGAATATGGCGTGCTGCCCGGCGCGCGGATCGCTGTGTTCACCAACAACGACAGCGCCTATCGCTCGGCCGTTGCGCTGAAGAAGGCCGGCGCCGCTGTCGTCGCCATCGTCGATGTCCGAAGGGACGTGTCGAGCGAGATGAGCAGGCTGGCGAGCGAGGCAGAGGCTGAGTTGCTCGCCGGCCATGCCGTTGTTGCGACCGAAGGCGGCAAGGCGCTCACCGGCCTCAAGGTGCAGCGCTTCGACCTGACCAACGGGGCGCTCAGCGGCGACGAACGCAGCATCCATGCCGACTGCTTGGCTATGTCGGGCGGCTGGTCGCCGACCATCCATCTCGCCAGCCAGGCCGGCGCGAAAGCCGAATGGGATCCAGGCAGGCAGGCCTTCCTGCCGCCGCAGCCGACGCAACGCTGGATCGGCGCCGGCGCTTTCACCGGTAGTTTCTCGACCGCGGAAGCCATTGCCGAGGGCCGCGCGGCTGGCCTTCAGGCCGCAGGCGGAAGCGCATCCCCAGCGCCTCTGCCAGTCGTCGAGGCAGCTCCCGGCGACCCCGATCCGGCGCCGGTCTTCGAGATCAAGGCCAAGGGCAAGAGCTTCGTCGACTTCCAGCACGACGTGACCGCCGAGGACGTGCGGCTCGCGCATCGCGAGGGCTTCGTCTCGGTCGAGCATCTGAAGCGCTACACCACGCTCGGCATGGCGACCGACCAGGGCAAGAGCTCCAACGTGCCGGGCCTCGCCATCATGGCCGAAGCGCTCGGCAAGCCGATCCCGGAAGTCGGCACGACGCGCTTCCGGCCACCCTATACGGCGGTATCGATCGGCTCACTGGCGGCCGAGCGCTTCGGCGACTTGAAGCCCGAGCGGCTGACGCCGATGCATGACTGGCACATCGACAACGGCGCGACCATGTATTCGGCCGGCCTTTGGTATCGCCCGATGATCTACGGCCTCGCCGGCGAAACGGTCGAGCAGGCCTATGTGCGCGAGGCCAGGGCGACGCGCGAGAGCGCCGGTATCGTCGACGTCTCGACGCTCGGCAAGATCGCCGTTCAGGGCCCGGATGCGGCGGAATTCCTCGACCGCGTCTACACCAACATGTTTTCGACGCTCGCGGTCGGCAAGGCCCGCTACGGCCTGATGCTGCGCGAGGATGGGCTCGCCTTCGACGACGGCACCACGTGGCGGCTCGGCGAGCAGGAATTCCTGATGACTACCACCACCGCCAATGCCGGCAAGGTGATGCAGCATCTGGAATATTTCCTCGACGTCATCTGGCCGGAGCTGAAGGTCACCGTCACTTCGGTCACCGACGAATGGGCGGGTGCCGCGATCGGCGGTCCGAAGGCCCGAGCCATCCTTGCCGCCTGCGTTACCGGCACCGCCGTCGACAACGCGACGCTTCCCTTCATGGGCATCGTCCGTGGTGAGATCGCCGGCGTGCCGGTGATGATCTGCCGCCTTTCCTTCTCCGGCGAGATGGCTTTCGAGGTCTATTCCGGCGCCGGCTACGGCACGCGCGTCTGGGAGGCTCTGATCGAGGCCGGCAAGCCGTTCGGCCTGGTCACCTACGGGCTCGAGGCGCTGGGCACGATGCGCATCGAGAAGGGCCACGTCACCGGCGCGGAGATCGACGGCCGCACCACTGCGCGCGACCTCCATCTCGACTGGATGCTGTCGAAAAAGAAGCCCTTCATCGGCTCGGCCATGATGGACCGCGAAGGCCTGATCTCGCCGGAGCGGCTACAGCTTGTCGGCCTGATCTCGCTCGACAACCGCCCGTTCAACGGCGGCGCGCATATCGTCGAGGAATTGGACGAAGAGAACCCGCACGATTCGATCGGCCATATCACGGCCTGCTGCTATTCGCCGGCGCTCGGCAAATACATCGCGCTGGCGCTGGTGAAGGATGGCAAGGCGCGCCACGGTACGCGCGCCTTCGTCTCCGACCCGCTTCGCAGCCGGTCTGGACCGATCGAGATCGTTTCCAATCATTTCTACGATCCGGACGGGAGCCGCATGCATGGTTGAGCGCCAATCGCCGCTTGAGCCGGCCTATCACCCGGGCTCACATGGCAATTTCGAGCATGGCGTCGACGTCATCCTGTCCGAGACGCGACCAGGCTCGATCCTGCAGCTCGCGGCCTGGCCGGGTGAAGAGAAGCGGCTGATGTCCGGCATATACAAGGTTACAGGCCTTGCTCTGCCGGATGGCGCCGGGGGCGGCGTCACCAACGGCATGAAGTCGGCATTCGGCTTCGCACCGGGCAAATTCACCGTGGTCGACGAAACCGAGGGCTTGGCTTCCGCGTTCACGGGCGTGATCACTCCCTCCATCGGCACGCTTACCGACCTCTCGCATGGCCGCACCGCGATCCGTATCGCCGGGCCGAAAGCGGAGTGGGTGATGGCGAAATTCTTCGCCATCGACTTCGCCTTGCCAGCCTTTCCGCTGGGTGCCGGCCGCTCGACCAATCATCACGACGTCTTCGCACAGATCCAGCGCAGCGGCGCCGACCAGTTCGACATCTATGTGTTCCGTTCCTTCGCGCGCTCGTTCTGGAAGGCCTTGTGCCACGCCAGCGAGGAAGTCGGCTACGAGGTGCACTAACAGGTAAGGCTTCGGTCCGCGCCGGCACTATTCCGCGAACGTCACCCAGTCCTCGAGCGGCGCGCGGTCGGTGCGGAATTCATTCTCGGGCTTCGAGTTGTCCTCATAGCCAAGCGCCATGCCGCAGACGACGACTTCCTCGTCGGGAATGTTGAGCACTGGACGAATCTGCCGGTGGTAAGGCGCGAAGGCCGCCTGCGGACAGGTATGCAGCCCCCTGCCCCGCGCCGCGACCATGATGTTCTGAAGGAACATGCCGTAGTCGATCCATGATCCCTTGTTCAGCCGCCGGTCGACCGTGAAGATCATGCCGACCGGCGCGTCGAAGAAGATGAAGTTGCGGTCATGCTGCGCCCGCATCTTGTCGACTTCGCGCCGGCCGATGCCGATCGCGCCGTAGAGACCGAAGCCGTTGGCGCGGCGCCGGCTGAGATAAGGCTCGAAGAACTGGTCGGGATAGTAGCGGTACTCGTCCCATTCCGCCTTCTCGGCACGGATGCCGGAATCGAGGATCGCGTCGCTGATGCGCTGCTTGACCTCGCCCTTGGTCACATAGACCCGCCAGGGCCGCATGTTGGTGCCCGACGGCGCCCGCGCCGCCACCGCCAGGATATCGCGGATCGTGCTGTCGTCGACCATGTCGGGCAAAAAGGCGCGCACGGACCGGCGCGAGGTGATCGCCTCGTCGACGGTCGCCGCATCGAGCGCCATCCGGCTATTCTTATCCAGCATGGGCCGTCCCTTCAGGCATGGCCGGAATCCGGTTTCCGCAACGACCATCCGCAGACACAAAAACTAAACTGGTCCCGACCGGACGCCCCACCCGCCGTTCGTAGGCGAGCCTTTGCATCAACCGCCAAAATCACGCAAGCAAATCTTGTGTTTCATGAAAATCCACTTGATTTTTTCATGGGCTTGCTTTCTCATGAAAATCGTTCAGATTTTTTCACGCTCAATTTCGGACAGAGACGCGATTGGCCTCGACCGCTGTCAGATCGGAACAGGATAATGGCGAACGGCTGCTGGCCGGCGATATTCGCGCGCTGCGCAAGGCGCGCGGGCTGACGCTTGCCGAGATCGCTTTGAAACTCGGCCGCTCGGTCGGCTGGATCAGCCAGGTCGAGCGCGGCCTGTCGATCCCTTCGCTCGGCGACCTCAGGGCCTTCGCCGAGCTCTTCGGCGTGCCACTTAGCCTGTTCTTCAGCCA
>NZ_RZSL01000418.1:0-5559 GCF_003997355.1 Mesorhizobium sp. M1E.F.Ca.ET.041.01.1.1
GGTGTTCGCCCTGTTCGTGCTGACGGTCGCGGCAGCCGAGGCCGCGATCGGACTTGCCATTCTTGTCGTCTTCTTCCGCAACCGCGGCTCGATCGCGGTCGAAGACGTGAACCAGATGAAGGGTTGACGGGAACAACCATGTACCAGGCCATCGTCTTCCTTCCGCTGCTCGGCTTCCTGATTGTCGGCCTGTTCGGCAATTCGCTCGGCGCCAAGGCATCCGAATACATCACCTCCGGCTTCCTGGTGATCTCGGCAGTGCTGTCGTGGATCGCCTTCTTCACGGTCGGCTTCGGCCATGGCGAGGTGTTCACCGTGCCGGTGCTGCGCTGGATCCAGGCCGGCGGGCTCGACGCCGCCTGGGCGCTCAGGATCGACACGCTCACGGCCGTGATGCTGGTCGTCGTCAACACGGTGTCGTCGCTGGTCCATATCTATTCGATCGGCTACATGCACCACGATCCGGACCGGCCGCGCTTCTTCGCCTATCTGTCGCTGTTCACCTTCGCGATGCTGATGCTGGTGACGGCCGACAATCTGGTGCAGATGTACTTCGGCTGGGAAGGCGTCGGCCTCGCCTCCTACCTGCTGATCGGCTTCTGGTACAAGAAGCCTTCCGCCAACGCCGCGGCCATCAAGGCCTTCGTCGTCAACCGCGTCGGCGACTTCGGCTTCGCGCTTGGCATCTTCGGCGTCTTCGTGCTGTTCGGCTCGGTCAATCTCGGCACAGTCTTTGCCAACGCAGCCTCCTTCCTTCCGGCCGAAGGTGCGCCGGAAGGGGCCGCGGTGCTGACTTTCCTCGGCCATGCGCTGGACAAGCATATCGCGCTGACGGTGGTCTGCCTGCTGCTCTTCATGGGCGCCATGGGCAAGTCGGCGCAGGTGCCGCTGCACACCTGGCTGCCCGACGCCATGGAGGGCCCGACGCCCGTGTCGGCGCTGATCCATGCCGCGACCATGGTGACGGCCGGCGTGTTCATGCTGGCGAGACTCTCGCCGCTGTTCGAGCTGTCGCATTCGGCGCTGACCGTCGTCACCTTCATCGGCGCCTTCACCGCCTTCTTCGCGGCGACCGTCGGCCTGGTGCAGAACGACATCAAGCGCGTGATCGCCTATTCGACCTGCTCGCAGCTCGGCTACATGTTCGTGGCGCTCGGCGTCGGCGCCTATGGCGCGGCGATCTTCCACCTGTTCACGCACGCTTTCTTCAAGGCGCTGCTGTTCCTCGGCTCGGGCTCGGTCATCCATGCCGTCTCCGACGAGCAGGACATGCGCAAGATGGGCGGGTTGCGGACGCTCATCCCCAAGACCTACTGGATGATGGTGATCGGCACGCTGGCGCTGACCGGCGTCGGCATCCCGGCGACGGTGATCGGCACCGCTGGCTTCTTCTCCAAGGACGCCATCATCGAGGCGTCCTTCGCCAGCCACAACGCGATCGCGGGCTTCGCTTTCGTGCTGCTGGTCATCGCCGCCTGCTTCACCAGCTTCTATTCCTGGCGGCTGATCTTCATGACCTTCCACGGCGAGCCGCGCGCGAGCCACGAAGTCATGCACCACGTCCATGAATCACCGCCGGTGATGCTGGTGCCGCTCTATGTGCTGGCCGCCGGCGCGCTGTTTGCCGGTATTGCCTTCCACGGCGCCTTCATCGGCGAGGGCTATGCCGAGTTCTGGAAGGCGTCGCTGTTCACGCTGCCGGAGAACCACATCCTGCACGAGATCCACGAATTGCCGTTGTGGGTGGAGCTGGCTCCGTTCATCGCCATGGTCATCGGCTTCGCGGTGGCCTGGAAGTTCTATATCCGCTCGCCGGAACTGCCCCGAAGCGTCGCCGCCAACCATCGCCTGCTCTATGGCTTCCTGCTCAACAAGTGGTATTTCGACGAGCTCTACGACTTTCTGTTCGTGCGGCCGGCGAAGCGCCTCGGCAGGTTCCTGTGGAAGACCGGTGACGGCGCCGTCATCGACGGCCTCGGCCCCGACGGCATCTCGGCGCGCGTCGTCGACGTCACCAACCGGGTCGTCAAGCTGCAGACCGGCTATCTCTACCACTATGCCTTCGCCATGCTGATCGGCGTGGCCGCTCTCGTCACCTGGATGATGCTCTGATGACCGACTGGCCAATCCTCTCGCTGGTCACCTTCCTGCCGCTGGTTGGTGTTCTCTTCATTCTGCCGATCAGCGACGACAGCGAAAACGCGCGCCGCAACATCCGCTCGATCGCCTTCATCACGACGGCGTTCACCTTCGTGGTGTCGCTGTTCATCTGGAAGGGCTTCGACAATTCGCAGGCCGGCTTCCAGTTCGTGGAAAAACACGCCTGGCTGGATTCAGGCATCTCCTACCACATGGGCGTCGACGGCATCTCGATGCTGTTCGTCATCCTGACCACCTTCCTGATGCCGCTTTGCATCCTCGCCTCGTGGGAGGCGATCGAGAAGCGGGTCAAGGCCTATATGATCGCCTTCCTGATCCTCGAGACGCTGATGATCGGCGTGTTCTGCGCGCTCGACATCGTGCTGTTCTATGTCTTCTTCGAGGCGGGCCTGATCCCGATGTTCATCATCATCGGCGTCTGGGGCGGCAAGCGGCGCGTCTATGCCTCGTTCAAGTTCTTCCTCTATACGCTTGCCGGCTCGGTGCTGATGCTGCTCGCCATCATGGCGATGTTCTTCCAGTCCGGCACGACCGACATGACCACGCTGTTGACGCATAACTTCCCGGCCAGCATGCAGACCTGGCTGTGGCTTGCCTTCTTCGCCTCCTTCGCGGTGAAGATGCCGATGTGGCCGGTGCACACCTGGCTGCCTGACGCCCACGTCGAGGCACCGACGGCGGGCTCGGTCATCCTGGCCGCCATCCTGCTGAAGATGGGCGGGTACGGCTTCCTGCGCTTCTCGCTGCCGATGTTCCCGCTGGCGTCCGAGATGTTCGCGCCGCTGATCTTCACGCTCTCGGTCGTCGCCATCATCTACACCTCGCTGGTGGCGCTGATGCAGGAGGACATGAAGAAGCTGATCGCCTATTCGTCGGTCGCCCACATGGGCTTCGTCACCATGGGCACCTTCGCGATGAACCAGGAAGGCGTGCAGGGGGCGATCTACCAGATGCTCAGCCACGGCCTCGTCTCCGGCGCGCTGTTCCTGTGCGTCGGCGTCATCTACGACCGCATGCATACGCGCGAGATCGACGCCTATGGCGGGCTGGTCAACAACATGCCGAAATACGCCACTGTGTTCATGATCTTCACCATGGCCAATGTCGGCCTGCCGGGAACCAGCGGCTTCGTCGGCGAGTTCCTGACCATGCTCGGTGTGTTCCGGGTCAACACCTGGGTGGCGTTCTTCGCCGCCACCGGCGTCATCCTGTCGGCGGCTTATGCGCTCTGGCTCTACCGCCGCGTGATCTTCGGCGCGCTGACCAAGGAAAGCCTGAAGAACCTGCTGGACCTCTCGACGCGCGAGAAGGTCATCATCTACCCGCTGGTGGCGCTGGTCATCTTCTTCGGCGTCTATCCGGCGCCGGTGTTCGACGCCACGACGCAGTCGGTCAAGGCGCTCGTCACCAACGTCACCGCTTCCATCAATTCCGCGCAGACCGCGGCGGCGAACTGACTGGGGAAACACCATGACGCCGGACCTTCTCTCCAGCCTTTCGCTCTCGACGCCGGAGCTGATCCTTGCCATCGGCGCGCTCGCGCTTTTGATGGTGGGCGCCTATTCGCGCTCCAACAACACGATGACGGTGACCGGGCTCGCGGTCGTGGTACTGGTGGTCGCCGGCCTGTGGCTGGCCTTCTCCGGCGGCGAGGGATCTGCCTATGGCAGCGCCTTCGTCCAGGATTCCTTCGGCCGCTTCATGAAGACCTTGGCGCTGATCGGCTCCGCAGTAACGCTGGTCATGTCGATGCGCTTTGCCAGGCAGGAGCATTTCGACAAGTTCGAGTATCCGGTGCTGATCCTGCTCTGCACGCTCGGCATGATGCTGATGATCTCGGCCAACGGCATGATCGGGCTCTATCTCGGGCTGGAGCTGCAGTCGCTGGCGATCTATGTGCTGGCGGCGATCAACCGCGACAATCTCCGCTCGACCGAGGCGGGCCTCAAATACTTCGTCCTCGGCGCGCTGTCGTCGGGCATGCTGCTCTACGGCATCAGCCTAGTCTACGGCTACACCGGCAACACCGGCTTCCATGAGATCGCGACGGCGCTGGGCACCGGCGAGCGGCAGCTCGGCCTCGTCTTCGGTCTGGTCTTCGTGCTCGCGGGCCTTGCCTTCAAGATCTCGGCGGTGCCGTTCCATATGTGGACGCCGGACGTCTATGAAGGCGCGCCGACCCCGATCACCGCCTTCCTCGCGGCGGCGCCGAAGATGGCGGCGATGGCGCTGATCGTGCGTGTCACCATGGGCGCCTTCAAGCCGATCGCCGCCGACTGGCAGCAGATCGTTGTCTTCATCTCCATCGCCTCCATGACGCTCGGCGCCTTCGCGGCGATCGGCCAGACCAACATCAAGCGGCTGATGGCCTATTCCTCGATCGGCCATATGGGCTATGCGCTGGTCGGCCTCGCCGCCAACAGCCAGGCCGGCGTGCGCGGCGTCGCCATCTACATGCTGATCTATCTGGTGATGACGCTCGGCACCTTCGCCTTCATCCTCGCCATGCGGCGCAAGGAAGGCAATGTCGAGCAGATCAGCGATCTCGCCGGACTTGCCTCGACCAACCCGATCATGGCCACCATCCTCACCATCCTGATGTTCTCGCTGGCCGGCATTCCGCCTCTCGCGGGCTTCTGGGGGAAGTGGTACGTGTTCCTGGCCGCCATCAACGCCAACCTCTATACGCTGGCGATCATCGGCGTGCTGGCCTCGGTGGTGGGCGCCTACTATTACCTGCGCATCATCAAGATCATGTGGTTCGACGAGCCGGTCGGCGGCTTCGTGCCGATGGCGAGCGAGCTGCGCCTCGTGCTCGGCGTCAGCGGCGCCTTCGTGCTGTTCTACGTGCTGATCGGCGGGCCGATCGGCAGCTACGCCGAAGCCGCCGCCAAGACCTTCTTCTGACGGGATGGCATTTCGGCTGGCTCCAACCGCGGCGTCGGAGGGGTTCCGGCTCGAGGCCCATGACAGTGTCGGCTCGACCAACGCGCTGGCGCTGGACCATGCGCGGGCCGGCGATCCGGGAAAACTCTGGATCGTCTCGAAGAAGCAGGAAAGCGGGCGCGGGCGGCGCGGCCGCGCCTGGGCGACGCCTGAAGGCAATCTGGCGGCAACACTGCTCCTGGTTCCCGGCGGCGAACTGCGGCTCGCCGCGACGCTCGGCTTCGTCGCGGGACTGGCGCTGGCCGACGCGCTCGATGCCGTCGTTCCGCAGGGCCGGATCGCCGTCGGCCTTGACGGCGGCAGTGAAGGACGCAACCGCTTCGAGCTGAAATGGCCGAACGACGTGCTCGCCTCCGGCGCCAAGCTCGCCGGCATCCTGCTGGAATCGGCGATGCTCGAAGGCGGCCGCTTTGCCGTTGCCGTCGGCATCGGCGTCAATGTCGTTGCTTACCC
>NZ_RZSL01000419.1:0-5553 GCF_003997355.1 Mesorhizobium sp. M1E.F.Ca.ET.041.01.1.1
GATCGACATGATCGGCGAATGGGTGTTCAAGCGCGCTTGCGCCGATATCGGCCAGTTTCCGGGGCGACGCATCTCGATCAACGTCTCCGGCGAGCAGTTGAAGCGCGATGAGATCGTCACGATGTGCGACCGCATACTGCGCGAGACCGGCCGGTCGGCATCCGAGTTCATCATCGAGATCACCGAGACGGTCGCAACCGCCGCGACGCCGGAGATCCTCAGGCGCCTGGAAGCCTTGCGCGGGCTTGGCTTCGACATCGCGCTCGACGACTTCGGCACCGGTCATTGCGGCTTCAACTACCTGAAGACCCTGCCCATCGACTGCGTCAAGATCGACCGTTCCTACATCCGCAGCCTCGCCCACGACCAGGTGGCGCAGATCTTCGTTTCCGCGCTCGCCCAGATCGCCCGCATCCAGGACATCACCATCGTCGCCGAAGGCGTGGAGACGTCGGAGGAGTTCACCCTGGCTCGTGCGGCCGGCTGCAGCCGCTTTCAGGGCTATTTCTTCGGCAAGCCGGCGCCGCGCGACAAGACGAGCGCGCTCTGCGCTGCCGATAAACAGTCGCTGGCCCTGAGCGCCTGACAGACTAGGCGCGCTGACAGGCCAAGCGCTGCACAAACTGGGCGCGCCTGACAAAACCAAAGCCGGCGCACTTCCTATTTTTCTTGCCCTCTCCGCGAACCCGTGTGACGATGGCCTTGGGCAGGCGGTGAGCAACAACCCCGCCCGCGACGGCCGAACAGGCCGGCCGCCGCTCTTCACAGAGTGCGATCGGACGCAAAACCGGTTTCCACTTTTGCTGATCGCTCTCTTGGGAAACGCCTGAGTGGAGGTCAGCCATGGGTACTCGCGCCGGAGGACGACGCACGGGACCGAAATGCATTGCCATAGTCGGTCCCTTCGCAAGCGGTAAGACGACACTTCTCGAAGCAATCCTCGCCCGCACGGGCGCCATCCCCCGCCAGAATCCCGTTTCATCGGGCAACACAGTTTCCGATCATTCGCCAGAAGCCCGCGCCCACGCGATGAGCGTGGAGGCCACCTTTGCCACCACGGAATTCATGGGCGAGCAGTTCACCTTCGTCGATTGCCCCGGCTCCATCGAATTCGCCTTTGAGGCCGAGCCGGTGCTTGCAGCCTGCGATGTCGCAGTCGTCGTTGCCGAAGCGGACGAAAAGAAGATACCCGCGCTGCAGCTCATCATGCGCAAGCTCGATGACCTCGGCGTGCCGCGCATCCTGTTCCTCAACAAGGTGGACAAGGCGATCGCCGGCGTGCGCGAGACACTGAAGATGCTGCAGCCGGCGAGTTCGGTGCCGCTGCTGCTTCGCCAGATTCCGTTGCGCAAGGACGGCGTCGTCATCGGCTCGATCGATCTGGCGCTCGAGCGGGCCTATGTCTACCGCGAATATGCCGAGAGCCAGGTCGCCGAGATTCCGAACGACGACAAGGCGCGCGAACTCGAGGCCCGCTTCTCGATGCTGGAGACGCTGGCCGATCATGACGACCAGTTGATGGAGCAGTTGCTGGAGGAGATCGAGCCGCCGAAGGACGCAATCTTCGATGACCTTGCCGCCGACCTCCGTGCCGGCACGGTAACGCCGGTGCTGATCGGCACGGCGGAGAAAGGCAATGGCGTACTGCGCCTGCTGAAGACGATCCGCCACGACGCGCCGGACATCGAGGCGACCCGCAAGCGCCTGGGCGCGCCGGACGGCAACCAGACGGTCGTGCAGGTGATGAAAACCATTCACACCGCGCATGGCGGCAAGCTGTCCGTCTCGCGCGTGCTTTCCGGGCAGTTGGCCGACGCGGCCGAGCTTTTCCTCTCCAACGGCGACACGGCGAAGGTCTCCGGCATCTACAAGATGCTGGGCAAGGACCAGTTGAAGCTGCCATCGGCCGGGGCCGGCGACACCGTCGCGCTTGGCAAGCTCGACAACGCCAGGACCGGCCAGACGCTGAGCTCGGCCAAGGGCGGCATCAAACCTCTGGTCACGCTGGAATCGCCACAGCCGGTGTTTGCCTTCGCGCTGCGCCCCAAGGAGCGCAAGGACGAGGTCAAGATGTCGGCGGCCATCCAGAGGCTTGCCGAGGAAGACCCTTCGCTCAGCCTGCATCACAATCAGGACTCCGCCGAGACCGTGCTGTCGGGTCATGGCGAGATGCACCTGCGCGTGGTGCGCGAGCGCCTGGAGGGCAAGAACCAGATCCCGATCGAAGGCCATTCGCCGGCGGTGCCTTATCGCGAAACGATCCGCAAATCGGCACAGCAGCGCGGCCGCCACAAGAAGCAGTCAGGCGGCCACGGTCAGTTCGGCGACGTGGTGATCGAGATCAAGCCGCTGCCGCGCGGCTCGGGCTTCCAGTTCACCGACACCATTACCGGCGGCGTCGTGCCCAAGACCTACATCCAGTCGGTGGAGACGGGCATTCGCGACTATCTGAAGAACGGTCCGCTCGGCTTCCCGGTGGTCGATGTCGCCGTCAACCTGTCGGATGGTTCCTACCACGCGGTCGACTCCTCCGACATGGCCTTCCAGATGGCGGCGAAGCTGGCGATGAAGGAAGGCATGGCGGCCTGCTCGCCGGTTCTGCTGGAGCCGATCATGAAGGTCGAGATCGTCACGCCGTCCGATGCGACCTCGAAGATCATCGCGCTGATCCCGCAGCGGCGCGGCCAAATCCTTGGCTATGACGCGCGGCCCGGCTGGCCGGGCTGGGACGTGGTCGAGGCGACCATGCCGCAGGCCGAGATCGGCGACCTGATCATCGAGCTGCGCTCGGCGACGGCGGGCGTCGCCAGCTACAAGGCCGGCTTCGACCATATGGCCGAGCTGACCGGCCGCCTGGCCGACGAGGCGATGAACGCCAACGGCAAGGCCGCCTGATCGACTTGTCGAGAACACGAAAACGGCGCCCGGATTTTCCGGACGCCGTTCTTATTGCGGACCGTTTCCTGGGAGGCAAACGGCAGGTCCGCCGCAGCAGGAAAAATGGTTCGGACGCGGTAGCTGCCTGAGCCCGGCCTGTCCGAGTGATGCCCCCATCTCCCGGACCGACCAACCGCGTCCTATGATCTACTTAATCGATAGAGTGCGTCCGCGACATGTTACCCGATGTTACATGTCACTGTTACGTGGCTCCCGCGCACGCATTTCCGGTATCGGCGTGATCTTCGGGCAACAAAAAAGCCGGATCAATAAAGATCCGGCTGAGTTTGATTGGAAGTGCCGATTAGGGCTAACCTCCAGAGGGGAACACTCGAGGGCGCTAATGGGAGGAGAACGCGCCCTGGAGATGAACTATATATGTGCTCATCATGCCCAAGAAACAAGCATCTATTTTGCAACACACGCATGCAAAAAGACGCAGGCTGTGGTCCAACCCATTCCATGGACCGATAGGACCAGAAAAAAATCGCCGAATCTTGGGCATTTTCGCACTGAAAGCGATTGCTGATATGCAAATCGGGTCGGATTCTGCTCCCGAAATACGCTAAATTCAAAATGATGCGGACTCGGGCAGGTCGCGGTTATTTTTGCGGCAGGAAGGGCCTGATGCGGACTTTTTCGGCAATCGCCGGCAGTGCGCTGTTCCTGATTGCGGCACCTGGCGTGGTCGCAGGGCTGATACCCTGGCTGCTGACCGACCATTATCGCATGCCGCTGTCCATGGTGCCGGGTTTCGTGCCTCTGGGCTGGATCCTGGTGATCGGTGCGGCGGGGATCCTGCTTCACGCCTTCGCCCGCTTCGCCCTGGAGGGCCTTGGCACCCCCGCCCCCGTGGCGCCCACCGAGAAACTGGTGGTCGGCGGCATCTACCGCCATGTGCGCAATCCCATGTACGTCGCGGTGCTCTCGATCATCCTCGGCCAGGTGCTCATCTTTTCGAGCTGGGCCGTTTTCGTCTACGGCCTGATCGCCGCGGCGGCGATGATCTCCTTCGTCAAGGTCTACGAGGAGCCGACGCTCGCCCGTCGCTATGGCGCCGAATACGAAACCTACCGCCGCGCCGTGCCCGGCTGGCTGCCGCGCATCACGCCCTGGCGCGGGTAGCAGCTTACGCCCGACGGCGTCTCAGAATGACCAGCTGCGCGCCTTTGCGATGATGAAATCGCGGAACACATGCAGCTTTGCCTGGTTCTTCATCGCATCCGGATAGGCGAAATAGGTGTCGAAGGACGGCACCTCGGTCTCGGGCAGCAACTGGACCAGGTTGGAGTCCTTGCTGATGACGTAGTCGGGCAGCATGGCGATGCCGGCGCCGCCTTGCACCGCGCGCTTGATCGACAGGATGTCGTTGATCTGCAACGTCGGCACCCTTTTCCCGCCCTCGAAATCGCCCACCGTCTCCAGCCAGTTCAGTTCCGACAGATGCGCGGGCACCGGCACGCCGAAAGTGACGATCCGGTGGTTCCTGAGCTCGGCGATCGAGGCCGGCTTACCGAACTTGGCCACATAGGAAGGGGCCGCATAGAGATGGAAATGCACGGTGAACAGCCGGCGCTGGATGAGATCCGGCTGCTGCGGCTGCCGCAGGCGGATGGCGCAGTCGGCCTGGCGCATGGTGAGGTCGAGCTCCTCATTGGCGAGGATGAGCTGCAGGCTGATCTCGGGATAGAGCTCGATGAATTCCTGCACCCGCTCGGTCAGCCAGCCGGCGCCCAGGCCTACCGTGGTCGTGACCCTCAGGACGCCGGAGGGGCGATCCTTGGTCTCGGTCAGCCGCGACTTGATCGTCTCCAGCTTCATCAGCACGTCATGTGCCGTGCGAAACAGCATCTCACCCTGCTCGGTCAGCACAAGGCCGCGCGCGTGGCGATGGAACAGCGCCACGCCGACGTCATGCTCCAGCGCGCTGACCTGCCGCGAGATCGCCGATTGCGACAGATGCAGCGTCTCGGCGGCATGGGTGAACGACCCAGCCTCCGCCGCAGCGTGAAACACGCGTAGCTTGTCCCAGTCCAGCGCCATGATTCCCCTCGTGTTGCCTTTGGCGTCTGAATGAAAAATCAGGCTTTTAAACGGCTTTTCTCAGCCGATCGCTTATTCCGCCGCTTCGCGGTGAACTTCGATCCCCGCCAGATATTTCTCCGCCTCGAGCGCGGCCATGCAGCCCAGCCCTGCCGCAGTCACCGCCTGCCGGTAGACGTCGTCGGTAACGTCGCCGGCGGCGAACACGCCGGGCACGTCGGTGCGGGTGGAATCGGGTGCCGTCCACAGATAGCCGTTCGGCTTCTGCTTCAGCTTGCCGGCGAAGAGCTCGACCGCCGGCGCGTGGCCGATCGCCACGAAGACGCCGTCGACCTTCAGCCGCGACACGTCTCCGGTCGCCACATTGCGCAGCTTCAGGCCCTCGACCGAAGGCGGCAGCGGCGCCTTGCCCGGCTGCCCGGTGATCTCGTCGACGACCGTATCCCAGATGACGCGCACATTGTCCTTCTTGAACAGCCGCTCGCGCAGGATGCGCTCGGCGCGGAAATCGCCGCGCCGGTGGATGACGGTGACGCTCTTGGCGAGATTGGCGAGGTAGAGCGCCTCCTCGAC
>NZ_RZSL01000041.1:0-21616 GCF_003997355.1 Mesorhizobium sp. M1E.F.Ca.ET.041.01.1.1
GGTCTACAGCGCCATCTTCCTCGCCGGCGCGGGCGGGATATATCTCGTCTTGAGAAGCGCGCCGCGCGAGGAGCTGCTGGTGCTCGGCTTGGCGCAGTTTCTGGTTGGCCTGCTTGCCATCCTTGGCCTCGTCATCACCGATGCTGCGGTGCACCGGATCGACTGGAGGGCGACCGGGACATTGTGCTGGCTCGCCCTTTTCGGCTGGATCGGCATCAGCGGTGTCTTCAAACTCTACGCCGCCTCCCGGTATTTCAGCTCGCAATCGGCATCATAGGTTGCAGAGACCGCTGGATTTTCAGGTGACGTAGGGTGCATCGTGCCGGGCCGATTGCCTTCGCTAGGAACGCCATGACCAGCACAACCTCGCCATCCTCCGAGAAAATCCAGCCGCGGCTCCGACCTGTCCGGCCAAGCGATGCGGAGGCGCTTTGCGCCATCTTCAACATGCCGGGCTTCCGCTCGGGCACGCTCAGGATGCCCTTCGAGAGGGTGGAGCAGGTGGAGCGGCGCATCGCCAAGTCCGGCCAGGAAACCACCTGGATCGTTGCGGAGTTGGAGGGCAAGGTCGTCGGCCACGGCAGCTTGGTCGTGCAGGGTTCGCCGCGCCGTTCGCATATCGGCGAGATCAATATCGGCCTTCACGATGCCTTTGTCGGCAAGGGCATCGGCTCTGCCATACTTGAGGCGCTGCTTGACGTGGCCGACAACTGGCGCGCGCTGAAGCGGGTCGAATTGACCGTCTATGCCGACAACGAACCGGCCATCCGTCTCTACACGAGCCACGGCTTCGAGGTCGAAGGTCGGCATGTGAAGGCCGGTTTTACCGACGGGCAGTACCATGACCTCCTGAGCATGGCCCGGCTGCGGTTCTAAGATACGGTGTTTCCCTTGGCGTTTGCACCGCATGCGGTTAGACGGAGCCAATGACCGCCTTCCTTGATCCGACCCCTACGCCTCCGGTGGAAATTCTGGCCGTGCTGTCGCTGCTCTGCCCGGAAGTCGTGCGCGACATCGAGCAGAACTGGAATGCACCGGTTTCCGATTACGCCCGCCATCTGTGGCGGCCGGTGGCAAGGCCTGCATCGGGCCCGGCAATCGCTGCCCGCTCGATCCTGCGAGACGTCCTGCGTCAGCGCCTCGGCGTGATTATGCAGCCTGAGGAGATCGGCAAGGCCCTCGAAGAGTTCGAGCAGAGACCGGTGATTCAGTCAGGCCTGCACTGCCTGCTTCTGATGGACCGGATCACCTTCGATGCCCTCCTGCTTGCCTGGCTCGGCGCGGTCGAAAACGGGCTGTCGGCCTTCGTCAACTTCATGGGAACGACGATGACCATGGAGACAATCGGTCGGGAGGGGCCAGGATGGCTCGATGTCGGCGACGACAAGGTCAACCTGTTTGGCATGGGACGCCACAAACTGTGCCGCAAAAGCGCCTGCGTGGCCGGTCCTGTCTCCCTCAACAAGCGCGCGCTCGAAGCTGTGGGCGATGAAAAGGATGCCAGCCGCTGGCTTGGCACACTGCTTGCCAGCCAGGACAAGGTGTTTGGAACCGCCGCCGATGCGCTGACAGCCCTCAATGAGGATCTGGTCGCCGATTGGGATCGTTCCGGCACGGCCCTGCCGGTTTTCATCGATGATCGGCTCGCCGCGGCTGCCATGGCGCGGCACCTGGAATATGACGGCAGCCTTCTTTCCAGGCTGCTCATTGAGCCCGCAAGGCGCCAGCGTCTCGAACGTGCCTTGCAAGAGGCCGCATCGGGCCCATTTGGCAGATTCCTGCCCAATGCCACGGACTATTTCTGGGGCATCCGCGAGGAACGCGTGCGCAAGCTCGTCCTCGAGGACGGGCAGCTGATCGAGCCTGACAGGCCACATGGTCTTTCCATCCCGTTCGAACGGCCGCATCTCAGGCAGGCGCTGCTGGACGGCGTGCTGCTGCCGAACTTGTTCCTGATGTTCCTCGTCCTTGCCATATTGCCACGCGTGCGGGTTGTGGGTGGCCTGAGACAAATTGGCTACGTAGCGCTTTTCCACTCGATCCTGCTGGCTGCGATGGACGAAAACGCGCCGGAAGAGCGCGATCTGGCTGCGGAGCTGCAGGTTCGCGAAAATGCCTGGGGCATGCGGGTCATCGATGAAAGCATCTCGGTCCGCGAGCAGCTTGCCGGCCTGCCGGAAGGGGCGATCTTCCCGGAACTGCTCCGGCAATATCGTTTGCGGACACTTGCCGAGACGACCGACGACCTGAAACTGGTCCGCGAAGACTCCCGATGGCGCAAGATCGGCCGGGCGAGCCCGCCCGGAATCGGCAGCGTTCTGCCACCGGACCCACGCTGATCGCTCGATGCCCATTTGCGCTGCCGCTTGCTGGTCGACGGCTATAGGTTCATCCTTGTGTGAATACCCGGCCGTGAGGTGCGTAGCGGGATTACGCCGTCACGGCCCCTAGCGAGGTCTGTTCGATGGACTGCTCGGGCTGCGGTTTCGAGGTTGAGGGCGGTTTCGCTTTCTGTCCGAAGTGCGGAAGGCGCCAGCCCGTGCCATGCGCTAATTGCGGCTATCTCTGCGCACCTGATTTCGAGTTCTGTCCGAAATGTGGGACAAGCGTCGGTGCGCCCGCGAAAGCCGTCGAAAGGCCTGCTCCGGCACCAAGCCGGACCGTTGTGCCGCCTTCGCGAACTCCGTCGCTGCTTGCGAATATCGAAGGCGATGGGCTGCATCCCGCCTCAGACGCCGATCGCCGGACCGTAACGGTCCTGTTCGCTGATCTTTGCGGCTTCACGACACTAAGCGAGCAGCTCGACCCCGAAGTGATGCAGGCACTGCAGAACGAACTGTTCAAGGAATTGACGGCAGCCGTGCGAAACTTTGGGGGTTTCGTCGACAAATTCATCGGCGATGCACTGCTCGCTTTGTTCGGTGCTCCGGTCGCGCATGAGGACGATCCGGAACGTGCGCTTCGCGCCGCGCTCGACATGATGGCCCGGACGGCGCGGCTCGGCGAAAGGGCCCCCAGCTCCGGCTCGCCACTGTTACTCCACATAGGCATAAACACCGGTCCGGTCGTCACTGGCGGATTGGGCATCGGCACCGCCAAATCCTATTCGGTGACCGGCGACACAGTGAATACGGCGCAACGCCTGCAATCGTTGGCCGCACCGGGTGAGGTGCTGGTAGGCGAACTCACTCACAGGCTGACCCGGCATGCCTTCTCTTACGAGTCGCTGGGGGATGTCATGCTTCGCGGCAAGGCCGGCAGTGTGCTCGTCCATCGACTGGATGCGCCGCTGGCGGCGCCGCGTGCCGCGCGCGGGCTCGAGGCGCTCGGCCTTAGCGCGCCGATAATAGGTCGTGGTGCGGAGCTCAATAGAATGCTCGCGTGCCTTGACCAGGCGTGCGGCGGCGCGGCCCAACTTGTCCGCCTCGTCGGAGAAGCCGGTATCGGGAAATCGCGACTGGTGAAGGAGTTCGTCGCCCGCGTCGGCGACGAGGATCGTTTTCGCAACGTCGCGGTGCGGCAGGCCACGTGCTCACCGCTGGGCGAACAATCATTTGGCGCCTTGGGCGCGGTGGTGCGCAGCGCTGCGGGGATGATGCAAAACGACAATGGGGACGAAATGCGGGGGAAGCTCGCAGGTTTGCTTGCCGAGCTCGGCCTGCAGGGCGAGGAGGCGAGGCGGCTGATGCCTTTGCTCTACCATGTGCTCGGCCTTGGCGACCCCGATGCCACCTTGCAGCATGTCGAGCCCGAGCAACTGCGGCGACAAATTCTCTACGCAGTCCGTACAATCGTCGAACGGCGGCTTGCGTTGTCGCCGCTGTTGATTGTCGTCGAAGACCTGCACTGGGCCGACGCCGTGTCGCTCGAGGCACTCCGTTTCGTGATGGACAGGTTGGAACGCACGCGGTTGATGTTGCTGGTCACCCATCGTCCGGCGCCGGACAACGACCAGCTCGACTCAAGTCGGGTCAGTCACACAGCGCTCAGGCTTTCGCCGCTCAACAGTGACGACGGACGCAGACTGCTGGCGGCGCTTTTCGGCGAGAGCTGGGTAAAGTCCGCAGGAGGGCTTGTCGACCAGATCCTCGAGCGCGCAGGCGGCAATCCCCTTTTTGTAGAGGAGATCGTTCGCGGGCTTATCGATCGCGGTGTGCTAATACGCGAGGGCCAGCGATGGCGGACTGTGACAGGCGAAGTTGCAACCGGCATTCCCGCCACTATCCAGGCAATGCTGCTTGCCCGGGTCGACCGGCTGCCCCAAGAGGTGCGCCGGTTGGCCCAGGAGGCCGCGGTGATCGGCCCGCGCTTCGACGCGACCCTTCTGAAAGCCGTGACGGCCGACCCCGGCCGCTTGGAAGCCGGCTGCGAATTGCTCTGCGATGCGGAAATCATCGAGGAGGTTGCCGGATCAGGCTCAGTCTCGTCGCAAAGCTACCGCTTTACGCAAACGTTGCTGCAGGACGTGATCTACCAGAATCTGCTCCTGCAACGCCGGACCGACATTCACGGGCGGGTCGGTGCTGCCTTGGAGCAACTGTGCGGCGACAAGCCGGAACGGCTCGAGGATTTGACCGTGCTCGGTCATCATTTCGCACAGAGCACCGAGCGGGAGAAGGGCGCGCACTACCTGCAGGAGGCGGGCGATCGCGCTCGCATGATATACGCCAATGACGACGCCCTTCGTTTCTACGAGCGAGCACTGACTGCGTTGGATGCGACCGGGCAAACGCCGCTCAAACTGGCAATTGCAGAGCGCATTGCCGATTTGAGCGGCCCGGCAGGCCGCCGCGAGATCGCGCACCATCACTACGAGACGGTGTTGCAGGCGTACCGCGAGTCAGCCGATCGTGTCGCCTCGGCGCGAGTTTTGCGCAAGATCGGTCGGCTGCTCTGGGATATCGGCAAGCGGGACAAGGCAGAATCCCGCTATGCTGAGGCCGCAGCGCTCCTCGATGGAGCGGATGCGCCGATCGAGCAGGCGCATCTCTGGCAAGAACGTGGCCGACACGCGTTCCGAAGCGGAGATCACGCTCTTGCGGCGACATTGGCAGACGCGGCGCTGGATAGCGTACGCACTCTGACAACGGAGCATGTCTCCGAGGTAGGGCGTGAAGCCACTCTTGTGACCGCCGAGGCGCTCAACACCAAGGCTGTTGCCCTGGCTCGCCTTGGGCGAAACCTTGAAGCGGTGCGTCAGGTTGAGCGTAGCATTGAATTGGCCGAAGCCGCCGGTCTACTGGGCGCGGCCTGCCGCGGCTACACCAATCTCGGCGTGCTTTACACGACCATCAATCCTGCACAGGCGATAGAGGTCTGTCGGCGCGGTCTTGAAGTGGCGCGTCGTGTTGGTGATCTGGGGTTCCAGGCGCGCCTCCTCGCCAATCTGGCGGTCGCTTGTTGTACTTTCACGGATCGCTGTCCAACGGAGGGCGTGCCTGCTGCCGAGAAGGCCATCGAGATCGACCGGGCGCTCGACCAGCGCGAGCACCTGCCGGTGCCGTTGATCGTGCTCGGGCAGATCCACCAGTGCAGCGGCCATCCGGAACTGGCGGTTGGCTTGTTCCAAGAAGCACTGGACGTAGCCCGCGAAACGGGCGAACCCCAACTGCTGTTTCCGTGCTATGATGGTCTGGCAACGCTTAATCTCGACCTCGACAATCTGGCCGAGGCCGAACGCTACTTTTCCCTGGCGCAGGGCATATGCGCCCAGCACGGGCTCGACCCGGAAGCGCTTGTGGTGCTGCCTTTTCTCGACTAGCCGGGCGGGAGGTTGGAAATGTCGGTGCATAGTGACTTGATACCGCTTCAACCGGGCGACCGTGCGCCTAACGTGGTGCTCGACGCCATTACCCAGGAAGGCAAGATCGCGCTTGACGACTTTCGCGGACAAAGACCGGTGCTGGTCGGCCTGTTTCGAGGTCTGCATTGTGCGTTTTGCCGGCGCCATATCGCTGCCCAGGCGCGACTTGATCCGGAGCTGCGCGAAAAGGGCGTGGGGAGCCTGACGGTGGTCAACACGCCGATCGAGCGGGCGCGTCTCTATTTCCGCTACCACCCGATGCCGAATCTGCTTGCGGCCTCCGACCCTGAACGCGCTTCACATCGTGCTTTTGGACTGCCCAATCTCGAATTCACCGAAGACGAGACGAACTGGCCGTACAAGGTCTCGATGGCAGCGGCAAAGGATATGCGGGTCGACTTACCAGGCGAGTTGCCCGGTCCAATGGATCCTTTTGCGGCCAGCGAATTCCTCGACAAGAAGGACCATTACGAACTGACGGAAGCCGACGAGCAGATGATGGCAACCGGACACGGACAACTGATCGGTCAGTTCCTACTCGACCGGCAGGGGGTGGTCCGCTGGAGCTTCACGGAGGTTCCAGAGGGTGGGCGATACATGTTTACGGCGCCGAACCCCCAGGAGCTGATGTCGGCCGTGTCGCAAGTCGCCCAATAGGCTTGCAAACGAGGTGACGGGCAGGACGCTGAACAAAAAGCGGAACAAAGGCCTCGGTGAGCCAGAATGTGCGGTCTGGCGATGCCCGCGCACTCGTGGCAGCACGCACCCGACTGACAAGTTCACCGCTCATTCGAGCACGGCCTCGAGACGGACAACAAAGTCGTCGAGCGAGCGATCCCCACGAATTTCGATGCGCGGAAGGTCGATGGGATCGGACTCGAGGTCCGCCGGCCCGTGTCTGCCGCCGAAGCCGATCCGATAACCGCACTCCCTGGCCAGCCGTCCAAGCCGTCGGTCGGTGACAGAGAAGGGCGCCGCGAACGACGCGATTGGCCGACCGGTCCACCGTTCGATGAACATGCGAGAGCGCAGGAGCTCGGCGGCCAGGTCGGCGCTCGACAGACCATCGATTGCGCGATGCGTCGCCAGATGGCTTCCGAAGAACGCACCTTCGCCCGCGAGGCGTCGCACCGTTCCGGCGTCCATAAGTTGCGTTGGCGGACCGCTGACGGCGTCCCACTGCGCACTTTGACCCACCAAGTCCGTCACCAGGAACACTTCCGCGGTCAGGTCGTTGGCGCGCAAGATCGGCCAGGCGTGGTCGGCAAAATTCTGGAAGCCGTCGTCGAAGGTGATGAGCACCGGGCGGCCAGCGAAGGGTTGACGGTTGGCGATGGACCATTCCAGCTGCTCGGACATGATCGCGTGAAAGCCATTGGCGCGCAGCCATGCCATCTGGCTGGCGAATGCCGCGGGCGTGAGCCGAAAACGGGCGAGCGCTGCCGGACCATCATCGGCGACGCCGTGATACATGAGGACGGGGATACGCTGCCGCCGTTCGGTACGCGCGACGTCGCGGCGCAAGGCCCGTGCTCCGCCCCAGACGATATTTCGCGCGACCCCGATACCGATGGGCGCACGGATTGGCACGTGATCAATCATCGGTTCCGTCGCCACGTCGTCTGGCGACAGGCGGCGGAAGCGGTCTATGCGATAGAGCTCGGTCTGGATCGATTGCTCGAGGACAAGGCCTTCGGTCGCTGCCAGCGTTTCCGAGATCGCTTGTGCGCCGAATGTGTTCCAGTCGAAGCCCGTCCTTTCAACATTGTCTCGGAGCACGAATGCGTGTGCGCTGATGAGACTGCCGCCAGGCGCCAACGCCTCAACAAGTTTTTCGGCGATGCGCCGCAACTCGGCGAGATCATCCAGGTAGTAGAGCACTTCCGAACAGACGATCAGATCCATCTCACCCGGAAGCGTGTCCGCGGAGAAATCCAGTACGCCGAACTCGACATTCGGCTGATCGCTGCATCGCGCGCGCGCCCGCTCGACGGCTACGTTGGAGATGTCAGTTGCGGTCAAATGGCCTACTCGCGGCGCCAGTTGCCGCGTGAAGTGGCCCTCCGCGCAGGCCAGCTCAAGCGCCCGTCCGATAGGACCGGCAGGCAGAATCTCGAGCTGGCGCTCATATTTTTCCTGCTCATAGGGCGAACCGTAGTTCCAGGGGTCCTCGGTCGCGAAATGGCGATTCCAGAACGACGTGCGATCTTTGTCGTGGTCATCCGCGGCATGTTTACGGCGCGGTGCTGCAAGTGGCTCCGCAGGTTCGGCGCTCGACCGAACCAGCCCCTGCGCTTCCGCGGCCAATAGCGCGAGTTTGCCGAATTGGCTGTCTGGATCAGACCGGTGTCCAGCCATGGACAACGATGCCTCGGCTGCAGACATGTTTGACTTGTCGGCACCGCCGCCCTGTGAGGCCAATTCAATCCAATGGCGCCTTGTCACTTTCCCGAGTGCGCCGAACTGCACGCGAGCCTCGATACGGCCATCGACCATCAGATAGGCATAAATTTGATCGATTCCTTCCGGCAATTCGATCGCGGTCGGATTTCGAGCTTCGATACGAATTCCGAGCGTCCGCGCCAATCTGCGCGGCGCAGCAAGGTCGTCTAAGTCAAGAAGCATTTGCTCAAGGTGATACTGGACACGGCGACCCGCTGCGGGATCGTCCCAGACCTTGCCGAGTTCGATGACCAATTCGGTGAGGGCGCCGCCGAACCTGTCCCACCTGGCAGCCAATTGCGCTGGCACCGATAGGCTTCCTACCATAAGTCCATCTAAGACCACCTTGGCGATCTCACGCACCCATTTACGTCCTGCCGGAAGTGCGCGCAGGAACTGCGGGTTGATCGAGCGCGAGCCGCGGCCGCAATCCGACGCTGCGTTCCACAGAGCGAACCACGCCAATGCTTCGGCAGCGGTGCGGCCGTTCGCGTCGATCGCTCCATTGGCGTGAGCCGATGCTGGGTGTTTGACCCTCGGATCAGGAGAAAAGCCGCGGGCGATCACGATTTCCGCATCTGCCAGCATCTGCGTCGAATTGCTGGTGAGTGCGTTGGGGTTGGTCCGATGGAAAGCGAGCGGCTCGTCGACCATCAGCCAACGTTTGCCGAGACGCGCGAGGCGCTGCCACAGGTCCCAGTCCTCGCAAGTGCGCAGCGACACATCGAAACCGCCCAACTCGACAATAGTCTTCCGGTCGACCAGCAGCGCGTGAGCGCGGACCGCACACCGGCGGGCGAATGTTTCGAAGGGCTGGATCGCAACTTCCGTTGCGATGCTCGATGGGGTGAGTCCGCCGTCGGGCATCACGCGCCGAGAACCGCAATAGGCGGCCACCGCATCGGGAGCGGCTTTCAGTGCGGCCAGCATTTTCGCAAGAAAGCTGGCATCCACCCAATCGTCCGCATCCAGAAACATGAGCCATTGGCCGCGCGCCATCGAAATCCCGCTATTGCGCGCGCCGGCGGCGCTATGCGCGCAAGAGCTCAACGTGCGAAATCGGGCATCGTGCTCCACATAACGCCCGATGATCGCGGGGGTGCGGTCCGTGGAGGCGTCATCGATGATGATCGCCTCCCAATCCGCTATTTCCTGATCGAGAAGGCAATCGAGTGCGCGCGCCAGCGTTGCCTCAGCGTTGTGCGCAGGAACCACTATTGAAACCAAGGGATTATGCGCCACGCTATCTTACCCGCGCCTGCTTCGAAGGGAGAACAAGAGTCCCAAAACATAGCCTGACATCGGGCGTCGAACCCGATCCGTCCCTCGAGCCGTGGTCCACTACAACCATCTCCGGCGCCAGGTAAATCTGCCGGCGGGTGCTGGCAAGCGTTGCGCCGATGGTTTGCTTGGCATTGGCCATCGGTACCACAACGCTTACGGGAGCATTGTCCTGGATCATCGAGCTTCGGAACGTCGAAAACGGATAACGGCATCGGATGGCAGCACTGCTCTGTCAAGACTGTCATACAACAAAGAAACTCAATCCCATTCGCATCGCGCTGGTTTTTTAGTAGGCTGTCGCGAGGCAAGGTTGGGTATCCGACGTGACGGTAGTCAACGATCGTCTTCTCGAAAGCAAGATGACCAAGGTGGAGCAGGCGCGAGCCTGGAGTCCACGCGTCATCTCGAAATTCGAGACGCTGATCAGGAGCGCCGACGACTACTCGCTCTATCGTGTTAATCCGCTGGCCTTTGCTCGCGACCGCGCAATTGCCGAGCCTGAAGCAATCGACCTCTTCCTTCATGCCGCCCGCTGTGGCTTGTTCGACATGAGTTGGGATGTGCTCTGTCCCCAGTCCGGGATGGTGCTCGATAGTTTCGGCGCCCTGCGGACGCTGAAGACCCACTACGTCTGTGGCCTGTGCGACGTGTCTGGCGACACCGACCTCGACGACTTCATCGAGGTCACCTTCTCGATATCACCGAAGTTGCGCCGCCTGCCGCACCATGATCCCGAGTCGCTCTCTGTCGAGGATTTTCACTGGAAGCTCCACTTCGGACCTGACGGGCGGCTACCGGGACAAGGGCTTCGCTTTCTTGACGTTCTGCGCGGCTTCGTTCGGGGCATGACGTTTCTGCCGCCCGGCACCACCACAGCGCTCCGCGCCGACCTCGGACCGGGCGCCCTTGCGGGCGTCAACGTGCAGACGCAGGCCGCATTCGCTGTGCCGATATCAGGTGATCCGGCATTGGCGCCGACGCTTCTGAAGATTGATTATGACGGCAAACGCTTCTTGCCGGCGTTGCCCGCCGTGCCACCTGGTCCGATTGTCATCGAGGTAACGAACAGGGGGCCGGTGCGAGGTTCGTTGCTTGCCATCAACTGGCCGCCCGAGCTTGTCGCGCTGACTAACAAGCCGGCGCTCGATTTCGACCCTTATGTTTCCGGTGGAGCGCTGCTTGCACGGCAAACCTTCCGCCAGCTCTTCCGGTCCGAACGTGTCGACGAGAAGGAGGGGCTCGGTATCCGGCAGATCACCTTCCTGTTCACGGACCTCAAGGGTTCGACCGCCATGTATGAGCGCCTGGGTGACCTCAACGCCTATGCGTTGGTCCGCGAGCATTTCGCTCTGGTCAACGCGGCGGTTCAGCAACATTCCGGAGCGGTGGTCAAGACGATTGGGGATGCGGTGATGGCTGCATTCTCGCAGCCGTCGGATGCAATTTCGGCTGCACTCCACATCTTTGAAGAAATCGATCGCTTCAACGGCGACCATGACGGGCCGGGGATCATCCTGAAGATCGGTGCCCACTGTGGACCGTCGATTGCCGTGACGCTCAACGACAACCTCGACTATTTCGGCCAGACCGTGAATGTCGCCGCGCGCGTGCAGTCCTTGGCGGAAGCCGGACAGGTCTGCATTTCCGAGGCGCTCCATTCCGCGCCCGGGGTTAGCGAAATGCTTGCCGGCCTTCGTGTCGTGCCTTTTGACGCGCCTCTTCGAGGTGTGGAGGGTGATGCAACTGTCTATCGCATCATGCGGGGATAGACACGGATTGCGTGCCAACTCCCTTTCGCACTGCCTAGAACCGGAGCTTCCGGGCTGGACAAAAAAGGAATGGTGCCAGAGGCGGAATCCAAGTACAGGAAATTTGGTTTTGTTTCCAGATAGTTGACAATCGTCTCGTGGCAGCTCGAACCAACAAAAATACCAACAAAATATTTCTGTGGATTGGTTCGTTTCCCGAACACTATTCGCCAATGACGGTTCCCTGAATGGAAGAGCGGGGGTGTTTGCCGTGGATTTGAGCCGAATCCGATAAGTTTAATTTCTAATCGTCTAACCACTGGACTGCAATTTGCCTGTCTCCACGCAGCGTGGTCGACGCGGAGCGGGGACCCTCAACGCAAGAGCGCAATTAACCGAAGCCGCTTTGAGCATTGCGGATACTGAACGACCGCTTTGCGCCCGCAAGTCGGCCATTTAAGTAGGCTCTGACACCGCCTGAAAGCAGACGTTGCCATCGATTACGTTGGAGGAAACCCCCCGATGTAGTGGGAACCTAAGGTAACTTATGCCACACTACAGCAGGTCGAACGCCCTCCGGAAGACGAAAGGAGCGGGCCAACATTTGCAGATCGCCGGGGCCGCGACTCAGCGTGAGTAAGTGTCCCCTTTCCACGAAAAGGCAAAGAGATGACACCCCGAACGAAGTACGCGCGAAGTGGAGACGTGGCCATCGCATATCAGGTCTGGGGCAGTGGTCCAGTTGACCTTGTCTGGGCACCGGGAACGGCATCCCACCTCGATCTGGAATGGGAGATGCCACTTCGCGCTCTGTTTTTCGAGAAGCTTGGGGCGTTCTGTCGGGTCATCAAGTTCGACAAGCGTGGAACGGGGCTGTCCGATCGCCCAATCCGAATGGCGACACTTGAGGAACGGGCCGACGACATCCGGGCGGTGATAGATGCGGAGAAGGTGGAGCGCGCCAGCCTTTTCGGTGTTTCGGAGGGGGGCTCGATGACGAGCTTGTTCGCTGCCTTGAACCCTGACCGCGTGAGATCGCTGATCGTCTGGGGCACGCAAGCTCGTTGGTGTACTTCGGATGATCACCCATGGGGCATGTCGTCCGAGGCGTACGATCAGCTTATCAAGGATATGGCCGAGAACGGCCCCTCAGACGAATACATCCGTGGAGCAGGAGTCGGGCTCGGGCGTACTGTCGATCAAACGGTGGTCGATGCCTTCGCTCGTCATATGAGGGCCGCTGCAAGCCCGTCCGCGCATGCAGCCTACGAAGCGATGAACCGGGACATCGATATCCGGAACATCCTTCCCACGATTTCAGTCCCAACGCTGGTCATGAACCGGACTCAGGATCCGGTTGCATCGGTTGAAGCCGCGCGCGACATGGCGCGGCGCATACCTCAAGCAGAGATGAAGGAGTATCCCGGGGACACACACACCTTTGTCGCCAAGGATATGGATACGATTTTGGCTGACATTCAGTCGTTTCTGACCGGTGTGACGCCGGAGGTTGCGTCTGACCGAAAACTAGCCGCCATACTGTTCCTCGACGTCGTGTCATCGACGGACCAATTGGCGAGGGACGGGGATCAGTCATGGAGCAATACGCTGACCTCTTATTACAACATCGTGCGCAAGGAAATCGCACGCTACCGCGGCGAGGAGTTCACGGTTGCCGGTGATGGCTTCTTGGCACTGTTCGACGGACCCGCGCGGGCGGTACGATGCGCCCTCACCATTGCCGCCGCGGTGAAGCAGCTTGAGATCGACGTTCGAGCGGGTGTCCACGTCGGGGAATGTGCGATTGTTGGGGCCAACGTAACAGGCCTCGCTATCCACACGGGAGCAAGAATCATGAGTTCAGCGGAGGGGGGAATGGTTTTGACCTCTCAGACCGTGAGGGACTTGGTAGCGGGCTCAGGCCTCCGTTTCTCAGATCAGGGCGAGCGCGTGCTCAAAGGTGTGCCTGACAAACACCGGTTATTCCTCGCGATGTTGGAAGACGCTGGGGCGACTTCGTAGAGATTCCCCGCCTTGGTTCTAAGCCGTTCTAAGCTCGTAGCGGCAGCGAGCGGGCGGCCCCGCTTTCGGCCCCTGCTGCCCGTCAGCAATGCGCCTAAAGCAGACTTTGTCGAACGGCCACTTCTGACCCATTCCAGTCGTTCCCGTCACACCTGCCGGACGACCGCCGTGCGGCGCAAAGCGGACCTGCCGTCGCCCCCGCCGGGCTCGCCCTGGATTTCCTCAGCCTGCTCTCCGACATCGGCTGACCTTCGTCGGCGAGCAGCCCGACAGGAATCGGATCGAGGAATAGCGGCTGGCGCCCCCTAGCGCCGGCGTCAGGGCAACCGTGTTCCAAGTCGACCGATGGAGCGCGTGCTGTCTTGGCGTCGTCTCGGCGGTGCCAATAGTCAAGCCAGCGGTCCAATCGCCTTGATGAACGAGATCATTTACAACCGCAGAAGTGAATGATATCATTCATCCATGAAGTCCGCGCTTGAACGCATTCAGCTTGCTGCATCCAGCACCACACCGTCCTTGGTTCCGGTGGGTCTGTGGATGACGGCACATCCGATTCAGACGTTGTCGCAAAGTGCTGAGGAGATTGCGGCGCTGACCGTCACCTCGGTCTCGGCAGTCAACCGGTTTTCCAAAGCCGCGGGGTTCAAGGGCTTTGGCGAGCTGAAGGCCCATCTGGGTGTCGAGATGCAATCGGTGATGGAGCCGGTTCTCAAGTTGGGCCACGCGCGCGAAGAACCGGAATTGACGGAAATTGCGGAGGCCGTGCGGGGCGCTGGCGAGGCGCCACAGATCGCCACGGTCGCAACCTGGATCATGAAGGCGCGGCGCGTCTGGTTTCTTGGTCTCGGGGCGTCAAGCCATTTGGCCGGCTATGCAGTGCACACGCTGATGCCATTTGTCGAAGCGATCGAAGCCGTCGCGGGCGAGGGCGGCACCGAAGAGGTGGCCCGCCGGCTCATGCGGTGCGGCAAGGGTGATGTTTTGATCGCGCTCTCGCTGCCGCGCTATTCTAGGGACACCGTTCATCTCGTCCGCTTCGCCCGCGATCGCGGCGCCTCCATCGTGGTGATCACTGACGACCAGGCCTCACCCTTGAGCGCGATCGCCCACATTCGGCTCCTGGCGCCGGCGGCACATGGCGTGCTGCCAAGTTCCGCCATCGCCATGATGGCGGTGATCGAGGCCTTGGCCTCGGGAGTGATGACGCAGAATCCGGACGCTGTGCGATTGGCCCGCGATCTGGCCGAGACAGTATTAGCCTATCTGGCGCCGCGCTCCGCGTCGCCGGAAAATCAAAACCTTGAGGAGGAAGAACCATGAAGACGAAAATCGCAGCCCTCGGCTGCGGCGCCATAGCGGCGTTGATGCTGGCCGGCACGGCACATGCTGGGGCGGTGCTCGATGCCATAAAGAAGAACGATGTCGTGACCTGCGGAGTTCACACCGGCAATCCTGGTTTTGCACTGGCCGACAGTTCCGGCAAGTGGGCCGGGTTCGACGTCGATTATTGCCGCGCGCTGGCGGCTGCGGTGCTCGGCGACGCCAACAAGGTCAAATATGTGCCCACCAGCGGCCAGACCCGTCTGACCGCCCTGCAAAGCGGCGAGATCGACGTCCTCGCGCGCAACACGACCTGGACTTACACCCGTGACACTTCGCTGAACCTGGTTTGGGTCGGCATCAATTTCTACGACGGCCAGGCCTTCCTGGCGCCGAAGAAAGACGAGCTGACCTCGGTCAAGCAGCTCACCGGCGCAACCATCTGCGTCGACTCGGGCTCGACCACCGAAAAGAACCTTGCCGATTACTTCGCCGCCAATGGGCTGACCTACAAGGCCGTCGTTTTCGACCAGCAGGAGGCTTCGCATCAGGCTTTCATCAACGGACGCTGTGACGTCTACACAAATGACTTCACCAGCTTGGCGTCGTTTCTGACGACCGAAGTGCCGAACAAGGAAAATTATCAAATCCTGCCGGAATTGATCTCGAAAGAGCCGCTGGGGCCGGCGGTGCGCCGTGGCGACGACGATTGGTTCGCAATCGCCAAGTGGGTCCTCAATGCGATGGTCCAGGCCGAGGAACTTGGTGTCACATCGCACAACATCGACGACCTCAAGGCCAACAGCAAGGACCCCGCGGTGCTATCGATTGCCGGGGCTGGCGACGATCTCGGCCGCTTTCTAGGGCTGAGCAAGGACTGGAGCTACAACATCGTCAAGCAGGTCGGTAACTATGGGGAGGTCTTTGACCGCAATCTCGGATCCGGGTCGGTGCTGAAGCTGCCGCGCGGACACAATGAATTGTGGATGAAGGGCGGCCTGCTCTATTCCCCGCCGCTGCGCTGAGCCGATGTCGGGGGTCGATCTCTCCCACAAGGAAGGCGGGGCGCGGGCCATCGCTCCCCCCATCCCCGCCCCGCGTCGACGCGCGGCGGGGATGATCGCCGTACAGGTGCTGGTTCTGGCCGTCGCCGCCGGGGCATTCCTCTGGCTCGCCCATAACGCGGCGGTCAACCTCGCTGCCCGCCACATCGCGTCAGGCTTTGGCTTCCTCGGTGATACGGCCGGCTTTTCGATCTCGGAAGGGCTGGTTCCCTACACCAGCCGCAGCAGCTATGCCGTTGCCTTCGCGGCCGGTATTGCAAATACCCTGCGCGCTGCTCTTCCGGCGATCGTTTTTGCGACCCTGATTGGGCTCGTCCTCGGCATCGGACAGATCAGCCGCCATCCGCTGGTGCGCTTGATCACACGTGGCATCGTCGACCTGATCCGGAACATCCCGCTGCTGGTCCAGTTGCTGGTCTGGTATGTCGCCATGCTCGAACTGCTGCCACGAGCCGCCGATGCGCTCAACCTCGGAAATATATTGCTGCTGAGCAATGGCGGACTTGCCTTTGCCAAACCATTGATGACGGCGCCCGAGGCGGGTGTCCTGATCGTCTCGATGCTTGTGCTCTTTGCAGCGGCGCTGCTAGTCAGAGGCCATCGAGCCGGCGCACTTGCCGCCGCCGCTGTGGTTTCGGCAGCGCTCTGGCTCTATGTCCCGGATCGCTGGGATGTGCCGGTGGTCGGCCTGTTTGGAATTAACGGCGGTGGCACGGTCAGCGTCGAATGGGCTTCGCTGGTGGGTGCGCTGACGCTCTACTCAGGCGTCTATTGCGCCGAGATCGTCCGCTCGGGCCTCCTCGCCGTGCACCGCGGGCAATGGGAAGCCTCTCATGCGCTGAGCCTGACACGCGGCCAGACCCTGCGACGGATTGTGATCCCGCAAAGCCTGCGGGTGATCGTGCCGCCCTATACAAGCCTGGTCATGAACACGCTGAAGAACTCGTCGCTGGCGGTGGCGGTGGGCTATCCCGATATCGTCTCGATCGGCACCACGTCCCTTAACCAGACCGGACAGGCGATCGAATGCATTGCCATCATCGCGGCGGTCTACCTGTCGCTTAACATTCTCACCGCCGCGGTGATGGGGAACGTCAACCGGCTCGTTCAGTTGCAGGAGCGTTGAGGTAGATGGCAACCATGCTTCTTCCGCCAAAACCTGTGGCGACGGCGGCCCGGCTGCGCGCCTTGCTCTTCGCCGACACGAAAACCGGACTGGTCTCGTCCGCTCTACTGGCGCTCTTGGCTTGGGCGCTGTGGCGGGCCCTCTACTGGGGCATCTTCGCCGCCGAGGTCGCACCGAACCCCGAGGTCTGCCGCGCCGTCGCTGGAGCCTGCTGGGGTGTGCTGGTCGAGAAGGCGCGGCTGATCCTGCTGGGTCGCTACCCCCAGGGCGAACAATGGCGCCCGGTGCTGGGGTGCGCCCTCCTGCTCGGATGCCTCGGCGCGGCGGCTCTACCGCGCTTCTTCGGTCGATCGGGCCTTGCACTGGTGAGCCTGGCGCTGGTTGCTTTCGCCATCCTGCTCGGTGGCGGTATCTTCGGGCTTACGCCGGTTGGCACCGACCTCTGGGGCGGCCTGCCGCTGACCATTCTGCTGGGAGTCATCGCCTGCCTGCTCGGCTTGCCGCTGGGCATTGTGCTGGCGCTCGGGCGGCAGTCGCATCTGCCGGTGCTGTCCTGGCTTGCAACATCCTATATCGAGCTGGTGCGTGGGCTGCCGCTGATCACCCTGCTGTTCTTCGGGGCCTTCGTGCTGCCAATCCTGCTGCCGCCGGCGTGGCGGCTGGACCCGATGCTGCGCGTGGCGATCTGCGTCGTACTCTTTGCCGCCGCCTACCAGGCCGAGATCTTCCGCGGCGGCCTGCAGGCGATCGGTAGAGGCCAGCGCGAGGCGGCCCACGCGCTCAACCTAAACCGCTGGCAGACCCTCACGCACGTCGTCATGCCCCAGGCACTTCGAATTACAATCCCGCCCTTGGCGAGCCTTTTCATCGGCACCATCAAGGACACCTCGCTGGTAGCCATCGTCAATATCTACGACCTCACGGGAACGCTTCGGCTGGCCCAGGGCGATGCGCAATGGCGGCCCTATTTCGTCGAGATGTACATGATGGTCAGCGCCATCTACCTCGTCATGGGCCTTTCCATAGCTACCTATGGCCGATATCTGGAGCGCCGCTATGCCCTTAAATGACCCCGCCGCAGGCATATTGCTCTCCATTGAAGGGGTGCACAAATGGTTCGGCTCCTTCCATGCCCTCGACGACTGCTCGCTGAGCGTAAATCGCGGCGAGAAGATCGTGATCTGCGGGCCCTCCGGCTCAGGCAAGTCAACGCTCATCCGTTGTATCAACCGCATCGAGGAACATGACGCGGGCTGCATCGTTTTCAACGGCACGCCGATCGATGATTCCCGCCTCGCTGTGCAGGCCCGCAAGGGCATCGGAATGGTATTCCAGCAGTTCAACTTGTTTCCGCACCTCAGCGTCCTCGACAACGTCATGCTGGCACCGACGCTGGTCAAGAAGCAAAGCCCCGCGGCAGCGCGCGAACAGGCGATGGCGCTTCTCGACCGGGTGCATATCGCCGAGCAGGCGCTCAAGATGCCGGGGCAGCTCTCGGGCGGCCAGCAACAGCGCGTGGCGATCGCGCGGGCGCTGGCCATGCAGCCGCAGCTGATGCTTTTTGATGAGCCCACTTCGGCGCTCGACCCGGAGATGGTGGGTGAGGTGCTTGACACGATGCAAGACTTGGCGAGCGACGGCATGACCATGATAGTGGTGACTCACGAGATGGGATTCGCCCGCAAGGTCGCCGACCGCGTTGTCTTCATGGAGGCCGGGCGGATTCTCGAGATCCAGCCGCCTGAAAAATTCTTCGTGCAGCCGCAATCCGAACGCAGCCGCGCCTTCCTCGGCAAGATCCTGACTCATTGAGGCTTCATGAAAGTACCCTATTCCTTGGCCCTTCACGGCGGCACCGGAACGATCTTGCCTGGCAATCCTGCCGCTGAAGCGGGCTACCGGCAGGAGATGATCGCGTCGTTGAACGCCGGGACGGCGGTGCTGGAGGCGGGCGGGTCGGCCATCGACGCGGTTGTCGAGACGGTGCGCATGCTGGAGGATTGCCCGCTTTTCAATGCTGGACGCGGCGCCGTCTTTACCGAGGATCAGGTTCATGAGCTCGATGCCGCAGTCATGGCGGGCACCGGGCTCCAGGCAGGTGCAGTCGCCGGAGTGCGTCGCATCCGTAATCCGGTCGTGGCGGCAGCGGAAGTCATGCGCGCCGCGCGCAGCGTGCTATTGGGCTCGGATGGGGCCGAGAAATTTGCCCGCTCCCGCGGTCTTGCCCTGGTCGAGCCCGACTATTTCTCGACCCCACACCGCCTGCGGCAATTGCAAGATTTGCGCGCCCATGACACCAACGCCCAAGCGCTCGACCATGATGCTCCGGCAGAGGGTCGTTTCGGCACCGTTGGCGCGGTGGCGCGCGACCGCGAAGGGCGTCTCGCGGCCGCAACCTCAACCGGCGGAGTGACCAACAAGCAGGCCGGACGGATCGGGGACACGCCTGTCATCGGCGCGGGGACCTACGCGAACGACCGCTCCTGCGCGATCTCGGCGACCGGCACCGGCGAGCATTTCATCCGTGCCTGCATCGGCCATGATATCCACGCCCGCATGGTGTACGCGGGCCTGACGCTGGACGAAGCGATGGCGGCCGCCATCGCCGAGGAGCTAGCCCCGATCGGCGGGCGGGGCGGATTGATCGGCATCGATTTTGGGGGCAACATCGTCATGCAATTCAACTCGATCGGCATGTATCGCGCCTGGGTACGCGAGGGCGACGGCCCCGAAACCGCGATATTCTGAGCCGGGCGGGTCGAAATGGTGGAGAAGTCCCTGACCAAAGCGAGAGTCGCCGAAGAGACGATCGCGGCGGCGGAAAAACTGCTGGGGCTTAGCTATACGGCCGCGGAACGGGCGCAGATGGCAGATAACCTCGGCGGCCAGATCGACGCGGCGCAGGACTGCCGCGCCATGGTCTTGCCAAATGATGCCCCGACGGCCAGCCGCTTCGACCCCAGACCGCCGGGGTTTCGTATGCCCCCGGGACCGGACGCCCTGAGCTTGTCCTCGGACCTGCCCGCGCTACCCGCCAATGCCGAGGATATCGCTTTCGCGCCGCTCACGCATCTGGCGGGCTGGATGGCCAAGGGCGCGCTCACCAGCCGTGCGTTGACCGAAATCTACCTTGACCGGATTTCGGCCCTTGCCCCCCGGCTCGAATGCTTCGTCACGGTCACTCGCGAACTCGCGCTGGCCCAAGCGGAGGCAGCCGATGCTCTGACCCGCGCCGGGGTCCACCTTGGCCCGTTGCACGGCATCCCTTACGCGCTGAAGGACCTTTTCGACACGAAAGGCATTGTCACCGGCTGGGGTGCAGAGCCGTACCGCGACCGTGCTCCCGACAGCGATGCCTTCGTGGTGCGCGTCTTACGCGCGGCTGGGGCAGTCTTGCTCGGTAAGACCGCGGTCGGTGCACTGGCTGATGGCGACACCTGGTATGGGGGCATTGTTCGCAATCCGTGGAATCTTGGCGAGGGCGCGCGCGGATCGAGCGCCGGATCGGCCTCGGCTGTCGCGACAGGCCTCTGTGGTTTTTCCATTGGCACCGAGACCCTGGGCTCGATTGTTGCACCGAGCGATCGCTGCGGGGCGACCGGGCTGCGGCCGACCTTCGGGCGGGTATCTCGGGCGGGGGTAATGGTGCTTTGCCCCTCGCTCGACAAGGTCGGGCCGATCTGCCGGGGCGTCGAAGATTGTGCAATTGTCCTGTCAGTCCTGAATGGTGCTGATCCGGAGGACACCAGCTCGATCGCAGCACCTTTCCGCTTTGACGCGACGGCGGGTATCTCGGGCCTGCGGCTGGGCTATCTGCCCAAAGCCTTTGGCGCGGAGGCGACAGCGGTTGATCATGCCGCACTGGCGGCGGCACGGCGTCTCGGAAACGAGGTGGTCGAAGTCTCGTTGCCCGAACTTCCCTATGGCTCCTTGAAGAACCTAATGCTTGCCGAGGCAGCGGCCACCTTTCAGGCGCTGACGTTGAGCGATCAGGATGACCTTCTGCGCTGGCAGGGCGACGAAGCCTGGCCCAATACATTCCGCAAGGCGTGGTTCCTTTCGGCCGTCGATCATGTCCAGCTCGACCGGCTGCGCTACCAGGTCATGCTCGCGCTCGACGGGCTTTTTGCCGAAGTTGATGCCCTGATCGGGCCGCTCGATACCGGACCGATGCCGCTGGCCAGCAATTTCACCGGCCACCCGTGCCTACACATGCGCGCCGGGTTCCTGGAGCTTGCCACACGCCCGCCGGCCTCGGTTACGGCGGTCAAATCGGAGGCTGAGACGGGGCTGAAATCCCGGGTGCCGCAGGGCATTTCGCTCTGGGGCCGGCTTTTCGATGAAGGCAAATTGCTGGCTTTGGGTCTCGCGCTTGAAGCTGCACTTGGTGTGGCAGCAGAGCTGCCACGATTGTAAATCTGCGCGCCCGTGGCCGTCCGGCTCCTTGCTCGATCCGATGCTGAAATTCGAACCGACGACTTGGAACGAGACAAGCGTTCCTGGAATATTGAGCGCCGCAGATGACATGGGCCAGGCAGAAATGATGCTGGCGTGCCGCAAGCGCCCGATCGGCTAGTCAGTTTCTCACCACCTTGAACGCCCGCCTAGGTAATCCCGCGCAGGCCGGAAGGTCCGATTCTGAATATCCGAGCCCCGAAGCCGCCTGTCCGCTCTCGGCCAGGTTGTGTGCGTCAAGTTCTGCAAAAAGGGGCGGCCCTGTTGCTGGTCATGCGGCTTGGCGTAGAGCGAGCTTCTTGTGCTCGCGCAGGTCGTCCATGTTGATGTAGCGGTTGGCCTCCATCCAGTT
>NZ_RZSL01000420.1:0-5517 GCF_003997355.1 Mesorhizobium sp. M1E.F.Ca.ET.041.01.1.1
GATCAGCACCAGCCTTTCAGCCGCCAGCGGCGGCATGTCTTTCACCGAGGCTGCGACCGCGTTGGCGGCGATCGCGCCGCCGAAGGAATGGCCGACCACGGCTGCAAAAGGACCGAACCATTCGCCTGCGACCCGCGCCGCATCCACCGCGTTCACCATGTTGAGATGGCGGCCGAGCGAGTGGCCGTGCCCGGGCAGGTCGAGCGACACAACCTTGTAGCCGGCCCCGCAAAATCCTTCGATCAGCGCGCGCATATATTCGGTGCGCGAGCGCCAGCCATGGATGACGAGCACGGTGCCGCGAGAGCCCCTGCCCGGCTCCGTCCGGAACTCATGCACCGCAACGCAATCCGTCCTCGTCTTGAGCCGGTGATGACGCGCCTGAGCCATGAAACCGGCAGCGCGCTCGACGGCGCGACGCTCGCCGTCGCTCAGGGATTTGATGTTTGGCGTGCGGCAGAACAACTCGAACGCGGCGCGGCCGCTGAGACCCGGCGCGACATGCTCGGCGGCGCCGAATACGCCCCGGATGACCTTCATTCCAAATGATGCCATATTGGCAGTCCATCCATTCGTTCAAGCATGAACATAATAGTTCAAACATGAACATTAAGCAAGACCTGCCCTGGGACAATCCGCGCTTTCGCAACTGGGTTGCGGTGGCGCGCGCCTGCCATGTGCTGGAGCGCACGCTGGCGACGAAACTCACGCCGCTCGACCTGAAGCCGGCGCAGCTCGACGTGCTGATGAACCTTTACCGCCACCCCGGCATGTCGCAGCACGACCTTGCCCGCAAGCTCCTGGTCGGCCGCTCCAACATCACCATGCTCTTGCCGCAGCTCGAGGCGCGCGGCCTGCTGCGCCGCGAGGGCGACGAAAAGGACAAGCGCGTGCTGCGGCTGAACCTCACGGAAGCCGGCGAAGCCTTGCTGATGCGGGCGTTGAAAGTGCACATGGCGCTGATCGAGAAGGCGATGAGCCAGTCGACACCGGAACAGTGCGACATGATCGGCGAGCAGATGCGCAAGATCGCCGAGGTGCTGAAGGAAGCCTGACTTCCAGGTGCTCCGAGATCAGGTCAAGCCGGCCTCACCTGAATTATCCTCACCACATCGTCTTTTTCGCCCGCTCCGGCCACTCCCTGTCATAGGTCTCGCCGTCGATGTTCTTGCGGCTGGTGATTTCCAGGATCTGGCCGGGCGTCGGCAACGACTTCGGATCGACATGCTTCGCCGGATTCCAGAGGTCGGAGCGCACGATGGCGCGGGCACACTGGAAATAGACGGTGTCGAGCGCAACGACGGTGACCGACCGGGCCGGCTTGCCGTCGACCGTGAAGGACGCGCAAAGCTCGGGATCGGTGGTGATATGGGCGCGGCCGTTGATGCGCAGCGTCGTGCCGGAGCCGGGCACCAGGAAAAGCAGCCCGACGCGCGGATCGCGAATGATGTTCTTCAGCGAATCGGCACGGTTGTTGCCGCGCCTGTCGGGCATCATCAGCGTCCTTTCATCGACGAGTCGCACGAAGCCGGCGAGATCGCCGCGCGGCGAGCAGTCCAGCCCTTCCGGCCCGCTGGTCGCCAACGCCACGAAGGGCGAGGCCTCGATGAAGGCGGCATATTCGGGGATCACATGGTCGAGTTCCTTGACGATCGAGGCCTCGCCAGGCAGCCCGTAGAGCGCTTCGAGCTGTTCGACCGACGTGATGAGCGACATCTTTTCGCCTCCTGACCTTTTGCCGGCGCTACTCTATGTCCGTGACGCCTTGACGACAGCCGATCGCCAAATTTGGACCTGCGCCCGGGCTAGCGATCGCGGCTGAGCCCCTTCTCGGCCAGTTCGGCGAGATAGGCATTCCAGCGCTCGTCCTTCTCATGGCCGAGCGTGTGGAGATAGTTCCAGGTGAAGATGCCGGTGTCGTGGAAATCGTCGAAGGTGATCCGCACCGCGTAATTGCCGATCGGCTCGATCTTGAGGATCGCGACGTTGCGCTTGCCGGGTACGGTCACCCGCTGTTCAGGCGAATGGCCCTGCACTTCCGCCGAAGGTGAGGCGACGCGCAAAAGCTCCGCCGGCAATTCGAACGGTTGATGCCCGGGAAAAGTCACGGTGAGCAGCCTGCGGTCCTTCGAGACCCTCAGTTCCTTTGGCGCCGTCATTTCTGGTCCTGCGTGAGTCGCGTCCTTCCCTACGCTGCTTTGCGCGACGCTGAAAGGCCATGCAAGGCAGCCCGACAGAGAATGTCGGTCGGGGAATGTTACCAAAGATCAAGACCTTCTATCTTGAATGCGCGGTTGGATCGTATCACATAGCTGTATATAACGACGCCGCTCAGGCCATGGGAAACGCTTGCAAATGGACATGATCGACCCCTTCGGTCGCACGATCAGCTATCTGCGCGTGTCGGTTACCGACCGCTGCGATTTCCGTTGCACCTATTGCATGGCCGAGGACATGACCTTCCTGCCGAAGAAGGACCTCTTGTCGCTCGAGGAGCTCGACCGACTTTGCGGCGTCTTCATCGAAAAGGGCGTGAGAAAGCTCAGGCTGACCGGCGGCGAGCCGCTGGTGCGCAAGAACATCATGCATCTGGTGCGCCAGTTGTCGCGCCATCTCAAGAGCGGCGCGCTTGAAGAGCTGACGCTCACCACCAACGGCTCGCAGCTCTCGCGCTTTGCGGCGGAACTCGCCGACTGTGGGGTCAAGCGCATCAACGTCTCGCTCGACACGCTCGATGCCGACAAGTTCCGCCAGATCACCCGCTGGGGCAATCTCGGCAAGGTCATGGAAGGCATCGACGCCGCGCAGGCCGCAGGCCTGAAGGTCAAGCTGAATGCCGTGGCGCTGCGCGACTTCAACGACGCCGAAATCCCCGAGATGCTGCGCTGGGCGCACGGCCGCGGCATGGACCTCACCGTCATCGAGACCATGCCGATGGGCGAGATCGACGCCGACCGCACCGACCAATACCTGCCGCTGTCGCTGCTGCGCGCCTCGCTGGAGCGCCAGTTCACGTTGACCGACATCCCTTATAAGACCGGCGGCCCTGCGCGCTACGTCCAGGTCGCTGAGACCGGTGGCCGGCTCGGCTTCATCACGCCGATGACGCATAATTTCTGCGAAAGCTGCAACCGTGTCCGGCTGACCTGCACCGGCACGCTCTATATGTGCCTCGGCCAGGAGGATGCGGCCGACCTGAGGGCACCGCTGCGCGCCTCCGAAGGCAACGAGCTGGTCGGCGAGGCCATAGACGAGGCGATCGGGCGGAAGCCGAAGGGCCATGATTTCGTCATCGACCGCCGCACCAGCCGTCCTTCCGTATCGCGCCATATGAGCGTCACCGGCGGCTGATTTTTTCCGAAAATTGGTGCAGGATCACCTTTGGTCACTGACCTTGGGGGCACCATGAAGCGTCTTCATCTCATCCAGGGAGCGCCTTTGGCGATCGCCTTGTCGTCGTTGTTTGCAGTCGTCACGACAACGGCAATCGCGAAGCCGTTCACCTACGTCAATGCGCGCTTCGGCACCGCCTGCACCTTTCCCGACGAGATTTTCAGCGACCGCTTGCCTGAGCCTGAAAACGGCGACGGGCAACAATGGCTGAGCGCCGACGGCGCCAGCCTGACCTGCTCCGGTATCTACAACGTCGATAACGACACACCGAAAAGCTTCGTCGACGACGAAAAGGCGAACACCGGACCCGGCTACAAGGTGACCTACGGCAAGACCGGTAAGAACTGGGCGGTGCTCTCCGGCGTCAAGGGCGACAAGGTCTTCTACGAGCGACGCCTGTTCGGAAAGGATGGCGTCATCCGCACCGTCTGGATCGAATATCCCTCCTCGCTCAAGGCGAAATACGATCCCCTGGCAGGCACCATCGCCAAAAGCCTGCGCGGGCCTTGAGCTCGGGCGACACGCCGCAAATAAACCTTCCGCAATGGCCGCCGCCCGATTTACCGCTGGCCTGTTCCGGCCTAGCTTTCGAGCGCGATTTTTTCGCTCTAAGGGGGAAAGTTCATATGCGCAAATTCATGCTTTCGCTTGCAATGCTTGGCGTCGTTTCGATGCCGGCAGCCGCCCAGTCGATCGGCGGCACCTACACGGTTTCCGGCACCAATTTCGACGGCTCGTCCTACGACGGCGAGGCAACATCACGCTGACCAGCGAGACGACCTGCACCATCCATTGGGAAACCGGCGGCTCGTCCTCGGACGGCATCTGCATGCGCAACGACAATGCCTTTTCGGCAGGCTATGTGATGGGCAAGGAAATCGGCCTCGTCGTCTACAAGGTAGAGGACGACGGCTCGCTGCACGGGCTCTGGACCATCGCAGGCAAGGATGGCAACGGCACCGAGACGCTGACGCCGAAGAAATAAGGCCCACTGTTTTCCTGCAAGCTGGGCCGCAGCAGATGCTGTGGCCCATTTCTTTGACGTTGCTGTTTCCCACTTGCCTGCTAGAGGCTTGATCCAAGAATAATTGGAAACGCCCTTGCCTCCCTCGCCCAATCTTCGCGGCGCGCTGTTCATGGTCGTGGCTATGATCGGCTTCACGCTCAACGACGCGATCACCAAATTCTCGTCCGAATCGATGAACATGGCGCAGGTCATGCTCGTGCGGGGCGCTTTCGCGTCGCTCTTCGTCGGCCTGCTCGCCTGGCGGCGCGGTGCGCTTGCCGATCCCCGCGCCATGCTGCAGCCGATGGTGGCCGTGCGCGTTGCCGGTGAGGCCGGTGCCACTGTCTCCTTCCTTGTCGCTCTGGCGCACCTGCCGATCGCCAATGTCTCGGCCGTCCTGCAGGCGCTGCCGCTTGCCGTGACGATGGGTGCCGCGCTTTTCTTTGGCGAAGGCGTCGGCTGGCGTCGCTGGCTTGCCATCGCCGTCGGCTTTGCCGGCGTGCTGATCATCGTGCGGCCGGGTTTCGAAGGGTTCAGCGTCTATTCGCTGCTGGCGCTGACGAGCGTCGTCTGTTGCGCCGTGCGCGACCTGGCCACCAAGCGCATCCCGCATGCGATCCCGACCATGCTGGTGTCGACGGCGACGGCGCTGGCCATGACCGTGCTCGGCGCGCTGCTGCTGTCGCCGATGGGCGGCTGGACGCCGATGAGCGCCGACGCGACAGCACTGCTGGCGCTGGCGGCGGTGCTGGTGCTCATCGGCTATCAGTTCATCATCATGGCGATGCGCTCGGGCGACATCTCCTTCATCGCGCCCTTCCGTTACACCGCATTGCTGTGGTCGATCCTGCTCGGCCTCGTCATCTTCGGCGACATCCCCGACCTGCCGATGACCATCGGCGCCGCGATCATCATCGGCTCCGGCCTCTACGCGCTCTATCGCGAGCGCGTCGTCGGCCGGCGGCAGACTGCCGCCGAAAGCGCTGGACCCGACATGGCGCCGGACGGCATATAGGTCTGATGGACCGAAGCGTTGCGGGCATCATCCTGGCGGGAGGCCAGTCGCGCCGGATGGGCGGCGGCGACAAGCCATTGCTTTCGCTCGGCAAAGCCAGGCT
>NZ_RZSL01000421.1:0-5494 GCF_003997355.1 Mesorhizobium sp. M1E.F.Ca.ET.041.01.1.1
CTGCGCCACCAACTGCTGATACCGCGAGGCCGGTATCGGGCCATGCCCCGCCGCAGCTTCCCTTTGGGCGACGCGGCTGATACGGGCGGCCTGCCTGTGAAGGTCGCGCGCCTCGGCCGGCTCGATCTTGTCCGTCTGCCTCGCGGCCGTGATGCCCTGATCCAGGCTCTGCGCCTGGTCGATCAGGCCTGCGGTGCGCGGGGTGTAGAAGCCGGCCGATGCGGCATAGGCGCCGGCAAACGGAACGGCGGCGACAAGTGCGGCAAGTGCCGCAGTCCTAGGTAGCTTGAAAGAGCGCATGGTTGCGTCTCCTTGTTGCTGAGGAAGGCGGCGCCGGAAACGACCTGCCTTCCGGCCTGGGCCGTCAGGTTCCGTCGCGTCGCGATGTGGGAGGCACCGCCGGCGGTCCTCGGCCCTATATGGAAACTTAGGAGCGGCACCTACCAAAGTGGAATTAAAAAACGGTAATCTTTTGCGGCCTTGTCGCGCGCGCACTCTGCCCTAAAAGCCGCGTTTTGGCTGCAAACTTCTCGCTCGAACAGGGCTCCAGCGACCGCTCAGCGCTCGGTGAGCTTCAGTTCGATACGGCGGTTCTTGCTGCGCGCCTCATCCGTATCTGCCGGATCGAGCGGCTGGAACTCGCCGAAGCCGGCGGCGACCAGCCGGTTGGCCGGCACGCCGTTCTCTATCAAAAACTTCACCACCGAGGTCGCGCGCGCCGTCGAAAGTTCCCAGTTGTCGCGATAGCGTCCGGTGCCGGACAGCGGCTTGTTGTCGGTGTGGCCGTCGACGCGCAGCACCCAGCTGATCTCCGGCGGGATTTCCTTCTGCAATTCGATGATGGCGTCGGCGAGCTTCTTCATCTCGACCTTGCCGGCATCGTTGATCACCTCGGAACCGGTCGGAAACAGCACCTCCGACTGGAAGACGAAGCGGTCGCCGACGATGCGGATGTTCTCGCGGTCGGCGAGGATCTCGCGCAGCCGGCCGAAGAAATCGGAGCGGTAGCGGTTGAGCTCCTGGACGCGCTGCGCAAGCGCTACGTTCAGGCGGCGGCCGAGGTCGGCGATCTTGGTGTTGGAGTCGCGATCGCGCTGCTCGGAGACGTTGAGCGCGTCCTCGAGCGCGCCGATCTGCTTGCGCAGCGCCGCGATCTGCTGGTTGAGGATCTCGACCTGGCTCAGCGCCTGCTGGCTGATCTGCCGCTGGTTGCTGAGCTCGCCGGACAGCGCTTCGGCGCGCTTGTTGGCCGCATCGCCGGCGCCGGCGCCTTGGTCAAGCAATTGCTGCAGACGGCTCTTTTCCGCTTCCGCCGCCGACAGCGAAGCCTGCAGGTTGGCGAGCGTATCCTCCTTGTCCTGGCTGTTCGAGCGCTCCAGCGCGAGCAACTGGGTCAGTTCGTTGATCTGCGAGTTGAGGCGGTTGAGCACCGTGTCCTTGCCGGAAATTTCGCGGCTGAGCAGGAACTGCGCCAGCACGAAGACGGTGAGCAGGAACATGATCGCCAAAAGCAGCGTCGACAGCGCGTCGACGAAGCCCGGCCAGTAGTCGATGCGGCGGTCGGCGCGCCGTCTTGCCAGCGCCACGTCAGTGGACCCCTTGCTTCTTCAGCGCGTCGGCGATCTTTTCCAGGGTGTTGCGCATGGCCTTCTGCTCGTCGGACTGCGCCTCGACCCAGTCGCGCATGATCTGCTGCTCGGAGCGCATGTTCTTGACCAGGCCGGAGATGCCGTCGGCGAGGTTGGCCATGGCGGTGGCGACGCGCGGATTGGAGCCGCCGCCATTCTCCTGCAGGCTGCGCAGCCGCTCCGACAGCAGGCGGATCTCCTCCGACGGTTCGGCGCGGGCCGAATCCGAGACGACGATGTCGGACGACAGGTCGGTGACCGAGGACAGCCAGTTCTCGAGTTCGGTGTAGAAGCGGGTCTGGGCGCGGCCGGCCTGCAGATCGAGGAAGCCGAGCACCAGCGAGCCGGAGAGACCGAACAGAGAGGACGAGAAGGCCGTGCCCATGCCGGCGAGCGGCGCCGAAAGGCCCTGCTTCAGCGCCTCGAGCACGGCTGCGGCGTCACCGCTGCCGGGATCGAGCGCCTCGATGGTCTCGCGGATCGAGGCGATGGTGTTGAGCAGGCCCCAGAAGGTGCCGAGCAAGCCGAGGAAGATCAGGAGGCCGACGAGATAGCGCGAGGTGTCGCGGCTCTCATCGAGGCGGGTGGCGATGGAATCGAGCATGGTGCGCATCGACGAGGTCGAGAACGCGATCGTCGACGAGCGGCCGATCATCGCCTTCATCGGCGCCAGCAGCACCGGCTCGGTGGTCTCGGAGCCGGCACGGAAGGAATTGACCCAACGCACCTCGCGGAACAGCCGGCCGACCTGAACGAAGGCGAGCAGGATGCCGACCGCGAGCACGCCGATGATCAGCCCGTTGAGGCCGGGATTGCTGTCGAAGGCTCTCGAGATCTGGCGGGTGAGGATGGCGGCGATGAAAGCGACGATGACCAGGAAGATCACCATGGTGAGCAGGAAGACCTGCGGGCTCGACAGCTTGTGCGGATCGTAGACCAGGACATCCGAGCGCCTGCCGAAGGATCTGAGAAAAGCCATCCGTGCCCCGTTTCCGATGCCACCGCCGCGAATTTGTCGCAACTCTAAACGGAATTGTGACCAAATTGAATGGCGCTTGGCAATATCGCCGCAGCCTAAAGCGCGTCGCGCCGAAAGGTATTCGGGCGACGCGCTTTAAATCTTTGTTTGATGCATGTCGTTCTCCCAAAACCGCTGCGCACTTTTGGGCGACATGCATTGGCGCTCAGAACCGGCTGATCACCAGGCAGTCGACCATGGCGGCCAGATGCAGCCCGGCGCCGGTGACGACGAAACCGTGCCAGACGGCATTGTGGAAGCGCAGGCCTTTCCAGGCGAAGAAGATGACACCCAAGGAATAGACGATGCCGCCGGCGACGAGCAGCACTATCGAAGCTGTCGGCAGGGTCTCGACCAGCGGTCCGGCCAGTGCGATGCCGCTCCAGCCGATGGCGAGGTAGAAGACGATCGCCAGGCGGTCGTAGCGCCCGGGCAGGAACATCTTGATTGCGATCCCCATCACTGCCGCCGTCCAAACGACGATGATCATGGGCACGGTCAGCGGCGAGCCGTGGAGTTGGGCGAGGAAAGGCGTATAGGTGGCGGCGATCAGAAGATAGATCGCAGCGTGGTCGAAGCGGCGCAATATCCATTTCGCCGGCCACGATATCGGCCACAGATTGTAGGCCAGCGACACCGACAGCACGGTGAGCAGCGACACGACGTAGAAGACCGCGGCGACATATTCACCGGGACCGGAATGGAAGGCGGCTAAAGCCAGGAAGGCCGAGCCGGCCGCGATCGCCAGCACGATGCCGACGGCATGGACAATGCCGTCGGCGATCATCTCGGCGCGCGAGTAATGCCAGCGACCCACGAAGGGGATTTCAATCTGGGTCCCGATTTTGATCTGGGAGTCTGGCCGCGCGTCGCTCATGAATGATCCTGCAAGCCCCCTATCTGGGCAGTCGCGGACCAGTATTTCAAGCTTCGGTTGCGGTTTTGCGACTACAGCCGCGCGGCCTTTCGACGCGCAAAGGGGCGCTTCAACGCGCCGTGCCCGTCGACACGAATTGCCTGTCAGCGGGATGCGAGCGGCTTCTTCACGGTCTTGAGCAGCGCGCGCTGGATGACCTCGTTGCCGGCGACGACAGAGCCGCGCTCCATCATATCCTGTCCGCCTTCGAAGTCGGAGACGAAGCCGCCCGCCTCTCGGATCAGGAGCAGGCCGGCGGCGATATCCCAGGCGGATAGGCCCACTTCCCAGAACCCGTCCATGCGGCCGGCGGCGACGTAGGCGAGATCGAGGGAGGCGGAGCCGAGGCGGCGAACGCCGGAGACCTCGGCCATGACATTGCGCAATTCGATCAGGAAATTGCCGTGCTGGCCGCGCCCGAGATGCGGCACGCCGCAGCCGATTACGGCATCGGTAAGCTTGGCGCGGCCGGCGACCCGCAGCCGGCGGTCGTTCATGAACGCGCCGCCGCCGCGCTCGGCGGTGTAGAGCTCGTCCATCGCCGGATTGTAGACGACGCCGGCGACGATCTGCCCCTGGCGCTCGAGTGCGATCGATACCGCGAAGAGCGGGATGCCGTGCAGGAAGTTGGTGGTGCCGTCGAGCGGGTCGACGATCCAGCGATGCTGGTCATCCTCGCCCGCGACGGCGCCGCGCTCCTCCATCAGGAAGGCGTAGCCGGGGCGGGCCTTGGACAGTTCGGCAAAGACGATTTCCTCCGCCTTGCGGTCGGCCTGGCTGACATAGTCGCCCGGTCCCTTCATCGAGACCTGCAGGTTCTGCACCTCGCCGAAATCGCGCGACAGCGAGCGGCCGGCCTTCATCGCGGCCTGGACCATGACATTGAGGATCGCGGAGCGTGCCATTTCTTTTTCTTCCTGTTGCTGGCCGTCTACTCGGCGCGCCGCACGTAAGTGATCTCGTTGGTGTCGACGATGATGCGCTCGCCGGCCGAGATGAAGGGCGGCACCAGCACGCGGACGCCGTTTTCCAGCACCGCCGGCTTGTAGGAGGAGGCCGCCGTCTGACCCTTCACCACCGGATCGGCCTCGGTGATGGTCAGCGTCACCTGATCGGGCAGCGAAATGCCGATCGGCCGTTCCTCATAGAGCTGCACCGTCACCATCATGCCGTCCTGAAGGAAAGCGGCGCGTTCGCCGACAAAATCCTTCGGCAGTTCGAGCTGCTCGTAGCTTTCGGTATCCATGAACACCAGCGCGTCGCCCTGCTCGTAGAGGAAGGAGAAGTCCTTCAGATCGAGCCGGATCTGCTCGACGGTCTCGGCCGAGCGGAAGCGCTCGTTGAGCTTGGTGCCGTTGATCAGGTTCTTCAGCTCGACCTGGTTGTAGGCGCCGCCCTTGCCGGGCTTGACGGTGTTGGTCTTGACGGCCACCCACAGGCCGCCATCGTGCTCGATGACATAGCCGGGACGGATTTCGCTGCCACTGATCTTGGCCATGATGAACTGATCCGGAATGAGATTTTTCCGCGCAGATCGCGCTTTGGCGCCTCCAAGACCACAAATTGTCCGGAGAGGCAAGGGAGGGTGGCGGCCACGGAGCCGGCCGCCGCGGCGAGGCGCGCTCAGGGCAGCCGGTTCGCCTTCTGCAACGCCTGCTTTGTCTGGCCGTCGTCGAGGCCTTGCAGGAAATCGTCCATCTCAGGGTCGATCAGCCCGGCGCGGCGGGCGACGATGTACCAGGCGCCGGCCAGGATCAGGTCCGGGTCGGTGCCGATGCCGCCCATATAGAGCTTGGCGAGGCGGTTCTGTGCGGCGACATTGCCGCCTTCGGCCGCGCGCCTCATCCAGGCAAAGCCCGACTTCAGGGCGCGCCCGCCGCCGCGCCCCTCGATCATCCAGGCGGCGAGATCAAGTTGCGCGGTGTCGTAGTT
>NZ_RZSL01000422.1:0-5487 GCF_003997355.1 Mesorhizobium sp. M1E.F.Ca.ET.041.01.1.1
GATCAGCGCCAGCTTGAAGACCCCACATAGCTCTGGCGCAAATGGAGCCCCTTCCTCTTGGCCAGCCGCACCAGCCGCTCGCGCGCCGGGTGGATGAGCTTGGCGTCGGTCGGGAACATGACGTTCTTCGGCTGCACGGTGGTGTCGACGATCACCTGGCGCGTGTCGGCCGGCTTCATCGCCCCGGTCTTGACCGCAAGGCTGATGCTTTCCTGCAACAGCGCCATGATCCGCTCCTCGCCCATGCGGCTGCGCCAGCGCGTCATCGACGAGCGGTCGAACGGCAGCGTGTGGCAGAAGAACGTCTCACCGGTGACGTACTGGAAGTAGGGGTTCTCCACCCAGCGCTCGCACAGCACCTCGTCCGACAGGTTGAAGGTGTGCTTGAGGATCGCCAGCCCCGCCATCAGCCGGGTCGGCAGCGGCGGCATGCCGGGGCCGTCCGAATAGACGGCGCCGAAACGCTCCTCCAGCACCGGCCAGTCGATCGCCTTCGCCAGCCGCACCAGCTCGTGCTTCATGTTGATGATCTGGTCGAGCCTGGAGCGGAACAGATCCTGCTCTCCCGTCTCGCGCTTCTCGCGTGGCCTGGACATTCACCGTCCCCTCGATTCGCCGCCGCCGAACCGAGTGAATCACGCTCCGCAGCACAAGGGAATCGCAAAACCGAATTGCAGGAAAACAGCGCCCAAATACCGCAAAGCTTGCAATTCCAAACCTGCCGTCCGCCTTAATCAACCTGCCAGATCAATGGCTTGCGGATAGTTCACGGTCGACCATAGAGCCCGCCGCGCCCACGCGCGCCTGCCAATCATGCGGCCTTCGTCGTTCTCGTCGTATGCGTACAGTGAATGTTCCGCCGGTGGCACATGCTAGCCAGCGTTTATCCCTACGAATTAGGTAGGCCTGTTTTAGTCTTCCCACTCGACGTTGCCACAGACGCTTACGCATTGCCCGGTTACATGTTTGGCTCCTTCCGAGGATAGGAAGAGAGCCATCTCCCCGATTTCAGTCGGATCGATCTTTGTCCTCATGGAGATAAAGGAGAGGCGCCGCTGCAGGGCCTCCTCGTATGTGACACCGTGGCTCTCGGCTCGCTTCTGCATGAGCATGCGCCCCCGCTCGTTCTCGATCGATCCTGGCGAGATCGTGTTGCAACGAATGTTGAAAGGCCCGAGCTCGCGAGCCAAGTTCTTCGTCAAGCCTTCGACCGCAAATTTTGAGACAACGTATGGGGTTCGTTTCGGCAACCCTGTCCGGGTGGATGTCGTGCTGATGTTGATGATAGACCCTTTCTTTTGTTCCTTCATTCTAGGCACGAAGCGTCGCACGACGTTGAAGGTGCCTGTGACGTTGACAGCAAACACGCCAGCCCAGTCGTCATCGCTGAGCTCCTCGACGAACTTGCTCGGTCCGCCGATTCCTGCATTGTTTATGATTGTATCGACGCCTCCCAGATCGCCCTCAATCGTTTGAGCGAGTTCGTCGACGTCTGACGGCGACGAGATATCGGCGCGGCAGGCCCTTAAGTCTGGGTGCTCGCGAGATGCTCTCTCGAGCGCATCGGGATCGATATCGCAAACGTAAACCTGAGCACCTGATCTCAGGAATACCTTGGCGATAGCCAAGCCGATCCCGTTCGCGCCCGCAGTTACGAGCACGCGATGGTTGTCTGAAACGTCTGACAACAGTTTTCTCCTCATTCGGTTAGTGGATTATGCCTTGTTCGGCCGTCCGGATCGGCCCGGGGTGTGAACGCCGGGATCGCTGCCACCAAGGACTGTGCGCAGGAGGTTGCGTACTTGTATCCCGATTTTGGGCAGGTTCTCTTTCACGACAGCGCCACTTGGTCGAAGTAGCCTGCCTTACCGGTCGAGTAGATCAGCGATGCTGTAAATCCACTTGCACCACCCAAGAGGCTTTTCGCCTTCCCAATATCGGTATTAAATACTGTGAGTGCGGCATGTCGGATCCATAGAGCTTCTTTTCACGGCCTTGGTATATTTTCTGGAAAATGTCGTCATATGGCAGCGCCCAAGCAACTGGACACCTCGAACCACCGGCATTTCCGGAGGGAGTGGTGCGCAATGAGGTTGTGAACAGTCTGATGCGCGGCGGTGGCTGGATTTTGGTCGTTGGGGCTCATGCTGGTTGCCGATTTCGGCATCGCGGCGGCGTTTTCCGCCGCTCTCGCCGTCATGCGAACGCAGTTCGCCCCTGGTGCCAAACGAAGCGGGTGAGATTGTAGGCGAGGTTGGCCATGCCGATCTTGGTGCGGGCGTGAGCGATGACAAACAGGCCCATGCGTGATTTCTGTTGCGCGAAGACGTGCTCGATGAAAGCGCGGATCTTTGAGCGCCGGCCATTGGCCCGTGCCATCGCCTCGCTCATCGGCCGGCCTTTCGGCTTCTTGTGATGAATGTCGGAGACGGCCATTGCGTGCCAACGCTTTTGTATAGAAACGCTTGGCGGCCGGCAAATCCCGGTATTTACTGAACCAGAACTCGACCGTGTCGCCGACGCTGTAGATGGCGCGATAGAGGTGCATCCATCGCCCGCGGACCGGCGCGAAATGAACGACCCACCGATGGATCATTGAATGATCGACACTAATGCCACGCTCCGCCATCATTTCTCGAAGATCGCGTAGGCTCAGTGCGTAGGCCCGATACCAGCGAATGCAAAGCAAGATCACAGATTGGTCGAAACGACGGCCTTTGAACATCTCAACTCCTCCGGGGTACACCGGAGCCCAATACCATGCGCCTCGTTACCAATAACTTTGCAACACATCCATTGCCGCCACTAGCGGCTTAGTTCAATCTGCAAACATGAGAGCTATTTCCGCGAGCTTTTCGGCAGAAACTCGCCGGCAAAGAAGCGTCGCGGGTTGTCCACTAGCATAGATTCGACGTCCGACTGGCTGACACCTCGGGCGTGCAGCATCGGGATAAAATCGGTAAACAAGTAGGTGTGAGCCTGATAGAGTCCTTGTGACTTGAGGTATTCAATCTTTGCAATATATGCGGGAGTGACCGGTTTAATGAACTTACCGAGCCTACAGCAGATGCGGTCCATGCTCATCATGATCTGCGTCCGAAAGCCGTTGCGCACAAGTGTCGCTATGTTATCTGCGCGGACGTCGTCCGGTCGATAGTAGAACAATCCAATTTGATCGAAGCCGACGTAAGAGCCAGCATCGACAATGCGGCGATGGTACGCGGGATCGACGTTGCAGCAGCTATGGCCGATCAGGCAGCGATGGGCGGGGACACCGCCAGCCGCAAACAGTTGCTGCTGTTCTGGCCCTGCGCAGCCGTCTGTCGTGTGAGTTATGATCGGCACCCCGGTTGCTTTATGGGCTATGCAAGCGGCCTCAAGGAACTTCTTCTCCTGCGCGCTAATAAACGCGCCAGTCGAGACCTTAATGGCCCCCGCCTTCACACCGGTATCGCCGATGCCTTGGGTGATCTCGCGCACGTAAAGCTCTGCGATCTCATCGACGGCACGTGCGCGCCAGTAGATGGGGAGGCCCAGTCCCTCGTAGTAGAACCCAGTGGTGCACACGATGTGTACGCCGGATTTTTCGGAAACCTCCTTCATCGCTTTAACGTCACGGCCGAGTTCGATCGGACAGGGATCAACGAAGGTGTTCACGCCATGCTCGGTGCGGAGTTTCACCAGACGTCGAACTGCCTCCTTGATGAATTCCGAGCGGTCGAATTTCACTAGCGGATCGAACTGTGCACCAGGAAAGGCGATGAACAGATGCTCGTGCATAAGTGTGCGACCTAGACTCTCGACAGGGATCGGCCCTGTTGCTGTCTGAACCCTCATGGCTTGGTCCTCTCTATAAGCTACACGTTACTTAGCTAAGGGGGCGCTGCTACGCTAGGATGTCTCGATAGTGAGCCTATGACAGCGTATTGCTGAGAAAGTGGAACCAGTTGGCACTCGGATCATGGATGGAAACGAAACGCTGACGTGCCGACTTGAAGCGTTTCATGATCCTATCCCGTCGTCGGGTCGGCTGGTTGTTCGACACCGGGCATGAGGTCGCGCCTGGCGACATCATAGGACCGGAGCTTGTCGGTGATCATGACCCGTGTGTCTGCCCTTGAGCCTTCAGCGACTTGCGCATCCGACGCTTTGCCGCCTTGGCATTTCGGCGGCTTTGCACCAGTACTTCGAGTACGAAGCCGTTCTTATCGACGGCACGCCAGAGCCACTGCTTCTTGCCATTGGTGGCCACCACACATTCGTCGAGATGCCATTTGTCGCCCAGTAGCCAGCTGACTGTTGCTTGATCTCCCGGGCGAACTGCCGTCCGGATTTCTGCGCCCAGCTTCGGATGGTGTGATGCGTGACGATGATGCCGCGGGCCGCCAGCATGTCCTCAATCATGCGCAGGGTAAGCGGAAAGCCAAAGTGGAGCCATGCCGCGTGCGGCAATGATCTCGGCGGGAAAGCGGTGGCGATGATAGAGCGGATCACGAACAAATTCTGATATGGCCCATTTACGCACATCTTCATCAGCCGTCGGTTAGCTTTACGATGCCGCCGCAACTGCTCGCGTCGCGTAGAGGAAGGCAAATCAAAATACCGCAGTCGATTGCATTGCGCCTTGCCGGCAATCGGATTCGACAAGGTGGACGACATCATCACTGACCCATGATGTTGCAAATCCATGATCTCAAACATTCTTTTCTATTCACGCTCTAGGATTTGTAGGATTTTCAGACGACCGGTGCGTATATAATTGACGATCGCGGCCTGGGCGGCGGCAGTGTTTCTTGCCTTCAGTGCAGCAATTGCGGCGTCTTGAAATCTCTCACCGTCGTTGTCTTCTCCCCAATATGCGAGAAGCCCCAGTGTGGGGCCCATTGTCACCCAAAGATTGTCGATAATCGCCAGAAGTCTGGGCGCTTTCGACTGGGCATACAGTGCGAAGTGGAACTTGGCGTTTGCCGCAATCTTCTGCCTAATGTCGTGAGACCTCCGATGCCTGCAATAGGCAAGATGATGCTGCTCCAACTCGCGAATGAAGGTCGCCGAGGCATTTTCCGCCGCAAGTTCCGCTGCCCATCCTTCAAGATTGACGCGGATCTTCGTGATTTCCTCCAAATCTGAGCGCCCTAGGCTTGGAGCGACAATGGTCTTTGGACCTGCCATCGACAGGCTTTCCTCGGACACGAGGCGCGTGACTGCCTCTCTGACGGGCGTAACGCTGACGCCCAGTTGAGAGGCTACAGCGCGGTGCGTGATCTTCTCACCGGGCCGATAAACGCCGGATCTGATGCTTTCACGCACTATGCGATATACCCTATCGGACAGGGTCGTCGTCTGTGGATGTTCGCCCAGATCTTTCATTAGTAGGCGCACCGCCGACGGCGCGAGTTTGCCGTCCTCAACGAGACTGGACTAAAAGGCAGAATTGTTCGCGCATTCACAGCAATGTCCTCGCCTTGACCACCACCTCCGCAGAAA
>NZ_RZSL01000423.1:0-5481 GCF_003997355.1 Mesorhizobium sp. M1E.F.Ca.ET.041.01.1.1
GTCCACGCGGTCGCCGCTGCCGCCTGAGCCGGCGCGGCAATCGCCGCCGCTGGAACAGGAAGCGGAGCGGCGACCGCGTGGACGGCCTGCGACTGGCGCGACACGCGCACCTTCAGGTCGCCGAGCTCGACCTCGATCTCGGTCAGGTTGGTGTCGTTCAGTATGCCCGCCAGATCGCGGATCAGCTGCTGGTCAACACCGTTCTTCTTTATCGACATTTTCGAGCCTTCTGTTTGGGAGCCGGTCACAGGCGCGCCGCCAGTGCCTGCAGCGCAAGCGTGTAGCCGAGCGGCCCGAACCCGCAGATCATGCCGACAGCGACCGGAGCGACCATGGAGACGTGCCGGAAAGGCTCCCGCGCGTGGATATTGGAAAGATGGACTTCAGCGACGGGCAGCGGCGCGACGGCGCGGATGGCGTCGTGGATGGCAATCGAGGTGTGGCCGTAGGCGCCGGGATTGATGACGATGCCAGCAGCCTTGTCGCCGGCTTCCTGGATCCAGTCGACGAGGTCACCCTCGTGGTTGGACTGGCGGAAATCGATCTCGAGCCCAAGCGCCGCGCCTGCGGCCTTGCAGTCCTCGGCAATGGCCGCAAGCGTCTTGCCGCCATAGATCCCCGGCTCGCGCTTGCCGAGTGCATTGAGGTTGGGACCGTTGAGGACGAAAATCGTTTTCAAAATGCCGACCTTGTTTAACGCCGACCCCAAGCCGGCGCGCCGGACCTCTATAATGGGCATAGCCGCCCGCGAAAAGAGCGCAAGTGCGTTCTTTCGCTGTCCACAACAGGCGGAAATCCGCCCCTTGTCGCGCCTCTCTATGCCTAGAGCGCGCTCTTGGCCTGCTCGATCTTCTCTGCCAGGACCTGCTGTCCGAGCGCGCCGAAGACCACCTCGTTGCCGACCACATAGGATGGGGTGCCGGTGATCGACAGCTTGGTGGCGAGGTCGTAGGTCCGGGAGAGCGCCTCGTTGATGCTCGGATCCTTCATCTTCTCGCGCAGCTTCGCTTCGTCGGCGCCGAGCGAAAGCGCCACCTTCATGGCGGTCGCCTCGGTGGCGCGGCCCTGGCCGCCGAGCAGCGCGGTGTGGAAGGCGCCGTACTTCTCCGGCATCATCAGGTGGAAGGCCATCGAGACCATGCTGGCCTTTTGCGAATCCGGGCTGAGGATCGGGAATTCCTTGAGCACGAAGCGCAGATCCGGGTCGGCCTTGGTCAACGCCTTCATGTCCTCGATGGCGCGTTTGCAGAAGCCGCAATTGTAGTCGTAGAACTCGACGATGGTGACCTTGCCGCTCGGGTTGCCGACGACGCCGTCGAAGGTGGAGTTGAAGATCTCGTCCTTCGCGTCCTTGATGACGCCGAGCGCGGCGAGCCGCTGTTCTTCCTTCTGCTTGGCCTCGAGCGCGTCCTGCACCTCGAGCAGGACCTCCGGGTTCTTCAACAGATAGTCGCGGATGATGCCTTCGACCTCCTTGCGGTCGATCTTGCTGTCCGTGGAGGCCACCTGGATGGCTTGCGTCGTATCGGCCTTCGCGGCCTGCGGGCTTCCTGCCACGAAGCCGAATGCCAGCATGCCGAGCGCTACCGCCACGCCGGCGCTGCCGAGCAGGATTGCCTTGTTCATGATCATTTCCTTCTGCCTATCCCGGCCCATTCTAGTCGCCGCGCATGGCCGGGAGGTTCATTTGAGTTTGTTCGATGGCGTGTAGTTTATGATATCCTGCGCGCGAAGCCAGCCAGGCTCGCCGCGCTTCAACTTCTGTTGAGCGCGCATGGCGAAGATTTTCGCATTCTTGTAGTCGGCCGAATAGTAGTGGCCTTCCGCGGTCGCAAGATCGGCGGCCGGGATTTGTCCCAATTCGCCATAGGCCTGCGCCAGATAGCGATAGGCTTCCGCATTTTCCTTGTCGCGCCCGATCCCGTTGTTGAGCTGGGTCACCGCCTTCTTCACCGAATCCGGCGTGCCGACCGCCATCAGCGCCTGGCCGAGCGAGACCATCAGCAAACCGGACCGCGCCGGGTCGAGGCTGACGGCCTTGGCATAGGCATCCGCGGCATCCTTGGGCTTGTTGACCTTCATCAGGATGTCGCCGCGCAACTCCTGGAAATAAGGGTTCTTAGGCTGTTCCTTGATCAATGCCGCGGTCTTCGTCAGCGCTGCGCCCGGATTGCCATAGAGATAGGTCTGCTGCGCGTCGCCGTAGCGCGAGGCGAGGCTGGTCGGGTTCTTCCGCATCAGCCGCGACACGGCCGCCTGGCCCTGCATATAGGCGGCGATCTTGATGCGCATCATGTCGTGCCGCTGCTGCAGCGTCGGCGGGTCGACATTGTCGACATACGGGCTCGCCTTGACCAGGGCTTCGAGATTGGCGATGCGCTCCTGCGGCATCGGATGGCTGATCCGGTAAGGGTCGAGCTGTGTGCCCGACAGCGACAGCGCGCTCTGGAAGCGGCCGAAGGTCTTCAGCATGCCCATGCCGGACTGGCCGGTGGCGTTGAGATAGGTGATCGCCGAGCGGTCGGCCGTGATTTCTTCGCCTCGCTGATAGGCAAGGATGCTGCGCTGCGCCATCTCGCCGCCGCCAGCGGCGACGCCCATGCCGGCGCCGGCAAGGCCGCGGCTGTTGGTCGTGGCGCCGGCGACCATCGCGCCGGCGCCGAGCAGCGTGGCGATGATGGCCATGGTTTTGGCGCGGTCGAGCTGATCGCGCAGTTTCTGCTGATGGCCGCCGGCGATGTGGCCGGCCTCGTGCGCGATGACGCCGATGATCTCGTTCGGCGTTTCGGCCGCCACCAGCGCCCCGGTGTTGATGAACAGGCGGCGGCCGGTGACGAAGGCGTTGAAGCTCTGATCGTTGACGAGAACGATGTCGATGCCGTCATTTGCGAGGCCCGCCGCCTTGAAGATCGGCCGGGCATAGTCGCGCACCAGAGCTTCGATCTCGGCGTCGCGCACCACGGGTACGCCTTGCGCGAAGGCATTCACCGAAGCGGATACTGCGACCACGGCAGCAAGCAGAAGTGTTGCGAATCCGCACGCGGCTCGCGCAATTTTCGATCTGGCAATCATCGTTCGGGGTCGGCTCAACATGACAGGTCCACTGGTAGACGAGCGGGCGAAGGATGAAAAGTCGGCGCCGATAACTTCCTGCGCGCTTGTGATCCCCACATCAATCGGGCATTTGTGCGGCGCTGCCATTCAAGCCGGGCAATTCCAGGAAAGCGCGTAGCCGTTTTTCGGCCCGAATTGCTCCAACAAATTGGCAGGCTGGACGAGAGGTCAAATGGTCGTTTCGCTTTCACGCCGCGGCGAGGTCGAGCCGTTCCACGCCATGGATATTCTGGCCGAGGCCAACCGGCTGAAGGCCTCCGGCGTTCCCGTGGTATCGATGGCGGTCGGCCAGCCGTCGGACCCGGCGCCGGCCGGCGTCCGCGAAGCGGCCGCTCTGGCGCTTAGGCACGGTCGGATCGGCTATACCGACGCTTTGGGGCTCGCTGACCTGCGCAAGGCGATCGCCGGGCACTATGGCGAGCACTACGGGATCGATGTCGCGCCCGGCCGGATCGCCGTCACCACCGGTTCGTCCGCCGCCTTCAACCTCGCTTTCCTGGCGATGTTCGACCCGGGCGACCGCGTCGCAATCGCGGCGCCCGGCTATCCGGCATACCGCAACATCATGGCCGCGCTCGGCATCGAGATCGTCGAGATCGAACTCGGGTCGGATGCTTATCTGCATGCCGATCACTTGAAGAGCGCGCATCGCGAAAAGCCGCTGAAGGGTGTGCTGTTCGCCAGCCCCGCCAATCCGACCGGCGCGGTCATTCCGGCCGAAGAGCTTTCGGCGCTGGTGAAGACCGCCGAGGAACTCGGCATCGCGGTGATCTCGGACGAAATCTACCACCGGCTGGCCTATGCCGCTCCGGATGTCAGCGCGTTGGCTTTTGGTGCCGGCGTGACGGTGATCAACTCGTTTTCGAAATACTACTGCATGACCGGTTGGCGCATCGGCTGGATGGTCCTGCCGGAAGAGTTGGTGCGGCCAGTCGAGCGCATTGCCCAGAGCCTCTATATCTCGCCGCCGGAACTGTCGCAGATCGCCGCGATCGAGGCCTTCAAGGCCACGCAAGAGCTGGAGAAGGTGAAGGCGCGCTATGCCTGGAACCGCGACCTTCTGATGAAGCGCCTGCCGGAGCTCGGCTTCGCGCTCGCCGCCCCCATGGACGGCGCCTTCTACGCCTTCTGCGACGTCACCCGCCACACCAATGACAGCATGGCGTTCGCGCGCAAGATGCTGGCCGAGGCGCATGTGGCGGCGACGCCCGGCCGCGACTTCGATCCGCTGCAGGGCCATCGCACCATGCGCTTTTCCTATGCCGGCAGCCACGACGACATGGTCGAGGCGCTGGCCCGCATCGAACGCTGGCTGAAATAGACGCCATGCCGGAACTCGAGCAAGCGCTGGCCGAGGTTGCCGCCGAAATGGCCGAGCGCGCCGATCGCGGCGATGTCGCCACCTATATCCCGCAGCTCGGCAAGGTCGATCCGAGGAAATTCGGCATCGCCGCTGTCACCAATGACGGCCGCGTCATCCTCGCCGGCGACGCCGACCAGCCCTTCTCGATCCAGAGTGTCTCGAAAGTCTTCACACTGACCTTGGCGCTGGGCAAGGTCGGCGACGCGCTATGGCAGCGCGTCGGCCGCGAGCCGTCCGGCAATCCGTTCAACTCGATCGTCCAGCTCGAGCATGAGAACGGCATTCCGCGCAACCCGTTCATCAACGCCGGCGCCATTGTCGTCTCCGACATCCTGCTTGCCGGCCATCAGCCGCGCGAGGCGATCGGCGAGATCCTGCGCTTCGTCCAGTTCCTCGCCGACGACGATGCGATCATCATCGACCGCGAGGTCGCGGCCTCCGAGCGCGCCACCGGCTACCGCAATTTCGCTCTGGCCAACTACATGAAATCCTTCGGCAATCTCCACCACGAGCCGGAGCTGGCGCTCGGCGTCTACTTCCACCATTGCGCCATCGCAATGAGCTGCCGGCAGCTCGCCATGGCCGGCCGTTTCCTCGCCAATGGCGGCCGGAATCCGGCGACCGGGCATTCGGTGGTGTCGGCCGAGCGCGCGCGCCGCATCGGCGCGCTGATGCTGACCTGCGGCCACTATGACGGCTCCGGCGACTTCGCCTTCCATGTCGGCATTCCGGGAAAAAGCGGCGTCGGCGGCGGCATTCTCGGGATCGTGCCGGGCGTGGCCTCGCTCGCCGTCTGGTCGCCCGGGCTTAACGAGAACGGCAACTCCAAGCTCGGCTCCATCGCGCTGGAGAAGCTCGCCAGGATGATGGGCTGGTCGATCTTCTCTCCAAATGCAGGAAGACGGCAATGATCAGGAAAGCCATTGCGTGGACCGTTTTTATCATCGGAGCGGCTACAGCAATGATTTATGGATTGGCGGGAATCGTCGCCTGGGCGGGCGCCC
>NZ_RZSL01000424.1:0-5470 GCF_003997355.1 Mesorhizobium sp. M1E.F.Ca.ET.041.01.1.1
AACCGGAAATGAACGATTTCGTGCCGTCGATCGGATCAAGAATCCATACCCATTCGGCATCCGCTTGATGCGCTTCGAATTCTTCCCCCCGGATGCCGTGGGTCGGAAAAGCGGTTTCGATCATACGCCGCATCGTTGCTTCCGTTTCGCGGTCGGCAATCGTAACGGGGCTTGAATCCGCCTTGGAATCGATGGCCAGCCGTTTGCGAAAATGCGGGCGAATTATGCCGCGAGCGGCATCGGCCATCGCGTTCGCCAGAGCAAAGCAGTCTTCAGGGCAAGTGAGTTCGGACATTCCGGCGATCCTCATGGTTCAGGGCTTCCGTCGCGATGTCCTCGAGGATCGACCGGACGGTGCGGACTTGTGCGTGCGCCGCCACGGACTCCTGTCTGAGCCGCTGCGCAAGGTTCGACGGGCCGAGGTCGGTGAAACTCGGCGTTCGGGCGGCGATGAACGGATCCGCTTCCTGTAACGGCCATCGTAAGGCCGGGGCGAAATAGCCCTCCTCCTCCTCGAGCCCGAAGGCCAGGATCTGCGGCTTTGCCTCGCCGAGCAGCAGGAGTTCGATCAGCATGGCATGGATGGGCAGTTCTCCTTGGCCGGTCGCGCAGGCAAGGTGAGCCCAGCCACCTCGATCCGGCTGAATCATGCAGTCCTTGATATGCACGTCCGTGATGTGCGCGGCCTGACGCCCGAGCGCCGCAAGCGGGCTTTCATGAGCGTTGATCATGTTGGCAAAGTCGAACAGAAGGCTGAGGTTTGGGCTCGCTACCTCCTGCACGATCCGAACGAGCTCGTCCGACGTCAGATCCTCATGCTGTTCAAGCGTGACGCGCAGTCTGCCTGCGGGATCGAACTGCCGGAGTCTCCGCAGGTCGTCGATCGTCCAGGCGACAATTTCGGAGACGCGACCCTCGTAGAGAGGATAGCAGCGGAGCGAGGTGGCGTTTAGCGCCAAGGCGCGCTGAACGGCGTCCGACAGGCCTTCGGGCGCGGTCGTGCTGGTTTCGACGTGGATTTCGAGGCCGAGTTCCCTTGCCTGTTCTGCGAATGCACGCAACTCGGCATGCGACATCGCTTCGAGGCTGGCATGTTCACCGTCGCTGACGTGGATCTTGATGCCACGGAGACCCTCGCCATGCGCGAATGCCGCCAGGTCGAGCGGCGTCATGCCGCCAAACCTGAGATTGAGATGGAAAGCGTAGGCATGAGCGAAGAGAGGCGCAGTTTCCGCACGCTCCGCGAGACGCCCACGGAATTCCGGCGGCAAACTTTCGATCCGACTGCGCCAATCCAGGTCGAGGATCACTTTTGTGGGCGATCCTTTCACGATGCGGTCTCTCCATTCAGCTGAGCATCCTCGGTCACTCGGAGCGGCTCCCCGCTCCCGACAGGTTCCGTTTCGGCCGAGAACCTCGGTCGACGTGAGCAAGGTCCGACAAGGCGCGTTGGCTTACACATCATCTTGGAGCATTCCGAAACGAAGACGGGCTTGGAACTTGCCAAGAAAATGGACTGCTTCGGATGGCCACTTACTGTGTTTGGACCATACCACTTCTGCGCCTGCGGATGGTCTGTGCGGCGGCGCTCTGAGGGCAGACGGGTATCACATCAAGTCGATACGAGAATTGCAGGCCTGCCTGGAGCAATTCCAGGAAAGGCGTGAAAAGGATTTCCGTCCGGAATTGCGTCGAAGAGATAGAGTGGTCTCCGTTCGATGAAACGGTGAGCTGCTCTAACGGTCCGTTTCAGAACCGACCCGCCCTGGAACTTCGTCCAGGTCCGACAGGTCAGGGCCACGCGTCAGGCGTGCAACCGCCTTCTTCAGATACAAGGCGACCATGGAGCCAAGGCCGCCGGCGTCCGAGGATCTCTGCTGGCCTTCCTCAGGATCGTTGCCGCAATTCCGGCCGGCTACCGAATAGCCAATACCTCGAGCCATCATTTTCCGTTCCCGCAGATGAAATGGCATTTTCTGACAAAGAGGCCGACGGCAGGTGCGGCCTCTGACGATCCCTGGCCAGCTATCAATGCATTATCCTTCGGACTGGCTCGCGGCTGCGCTGGGTGATCCCTACGCCCGGCGCTATCCCCACGGCGGCGTTCGAGGCTGCAAGCAGCGGCTTGCCCCGAACGATATCTGAACCCCGCTCCGCCAGCATGATCGTCGGTGCGTTGAGGTTCGCATTGGGTTCGGACGGGAAGACCGAACTGTCGATGACCCTCAGTCCGTCGATCCCTCTCACCTTCAGATTGCTGTCGACGACCGCCATCTTGTCCTCGCCCATCCGACACGAACCGCAGGGGTGGTAGGTGCTCTCCATCGTCTCGCGCACCCAGGCGTCGATTTCGTCGTCCTTCGCGACATCGGCACCCGGCGCCATTTCCTTCCCGCGGAAACGGTCGAAGGCCGGCTGAGCGATGATCTCGCGCGTCAGCCTCAGGCAGCGGCGGAAGCCTTCCCGATCCTCTTCGCGGTCGAGATAGTTGAAGAGGATGTCCGGATGCTCGTGAGCGTCCGGCGAACGCAGCCGCACATAGCCGCGGCTCTTCGGCTTGTTCGGACCGGTCAGCACCATGAAGCCGTGGCCTTTGAGCGGTTTCTTGCCGTCATAGCGCATCGCCGCCGGCAGGAAATGGAATTGGATGTCCGGCCACTCGAGCGAAGCGTCGGAGCGGATGAAACCACCGCTCTCGAAATGATTGGAGACCGAGAGCCCTCGCTTGAACAGGAACCACTCTGCTCCGATCAGCGCCTTGCTGAACAATCCCATCTTGCCGTTGAGCGTGATCGGCTCCTTGCAGGCATATTGGATATAAACCTCGGAATGGTCCTGCAGGTTCTCGCCGACGCCAGGCAAGTCGTGCAGGACTTCGACGCCGGCATCGCGTAGCACCGTTGCCGGTCCGATGCCGGACCGCTGCAACAGATGCGGAGCACCGATCGGCCCCGACGCGATCAGCACCTCCCGCGCCGCCTTCACGACATGGCACTGGCCGCCCCGCTCGTATTCGACGCCCACAGCGCGTCTGCCTTCCAGAAGCACGCGCAACGTCATCGCATGGGTGATGACGGTCAGGTTCGGCCGGCTCATGGCCGGCTTGAGGTAGGCATTGGCCGTCGACCAGCGGACGCCGTCCTTGACGGTCATGTGCATCGGGCCGAAACCTTCCTGAAGATAGCCGTTCGGATCTTCGGTCGTGACATAGCCGGCCTCATGCCCGGCATCGACGAAGGCGCGGTAGAGCGGATTTTTCATTCTGTTGCCGGCATTGGTGGCGAGCGGGCCGCTTTCCCCGCGATAGGAGTCTGCGCCACCCTGCCAGCTTTCGGCACGCTGGAAATAGGGCAGGCAGTTGGCATAGCCCCAGCCGCGCGCGCCGCGCTCGGCCCACTCGTCGAAGTCGCGCGCATGGCCGCGCATATAGACCAGGCCATTGATCGAGGAGGACCCGCCGAGCACCTTTCCGCGCGGGCAATGGACGCGCCGGCCATCGAGGCCGGGCTCCGGCAAGGTCATGTATTTCCAATTGTACTTCGTGCCGTTCATCGGGATCGACAATGCCGTCGGCATCTGGATGAAGATCGACTTGTCGCTACCGCCATACTCCAGAACGAGCACGCGCGTTGAGGGGTCTTCCGATAGGCGGTTGGCCAAGACGCAACCAGCCGACCCGGCGCCGATGATGATGTAGTCGAAGGTGGCGTCCATGGCGCTATCCCTATGGAATCTTCGGACTCCGTGCCGTCTGCCGGCAAAGGAGCCCTGTTTCGTTTTTTTGCGGCCGAATCCGTGGCGCCCCCGAGCGAGCCCAGAAGAGCACCGTGAGGCGGTCTGGCCCTTGCGGGATCAGGCTGCGTCGGCGGCCGCCATCGCCCTGTGGACTTCGTGATGCAGGTTCTTTTGAATCCGCCGCTTCAGCTCGAAGAAATCCGGCGTCGTCACCAGGTCGTAGTGGCGCGGCCGCGGCAAGTCGACCTGAACCGTGTCGACCATGCGGCCGGGCCTAGCCGACATCACATAGACGACGTCGCCGAGGAAAACCGCCTCGTCGATGTCGTGCGTCACGAACAGAACGGTTTTCTGGTGCCGCTCCCAGATATCGATCAGCAATTCCTGCATCACTGCCCTGGTCTGGCTGTCCAGCGCCCCGAACGGCTCATCCATGAGGAGCACTTCCGGGTCGTTCGCCAAGGCGCGGGCGATCGCGACACGCTGCTTCATGCCGCCCGACAGATGGTTCGGGTAAGCGTTCTCGAAGCCCTTTAAGCCGACCGCGTGGACGAAATGGCGCGCCTGTTCGGCCCGCTCCCGCATTGGCACGTTTCTGAGCGCAAGGCCGAATTCGACGTTCTTCTGGACCGACAGCCAGGGGAACAGGGAATAATTCTGGAAGACCATCCCCCGGTCCCGGCCCGGGCCGGAGACGGTTCTCCCATTGACCTTGCATTCGCCGTTCGACGCTTCCTTCAAGCCTGCCACGAGATCGAGCAGGCTCGACTTGCCGCATCCGGAAGGGCCGACGATTACCGCGAACTGCTTGTCGGGAATGCGCATGTGCAGGTTGCTGAGCGCGACGACCTCGCCGGCCCGCTGCGTCCTGAACCGCAGGCTCACATTTTCAATGTCCAGAGCACCCATGGGGCAGACCTCCTCAACGCTGCTCTGCCCAGGGCAGGCATACGATCTTGATCCATTTGAAAATCTGGTCGGTTGCCAGCCCGAGCAGGCCAATAACCAAAATGCCGACAAAGATGTACTCGGCGTGCAGGCCGCGCATGGCCTGCATGCTCATGTAGCCAAGGCCCGAACTCGACGCGACCAGCTCGGCGACCACCAGGTAGGTCCAGGCCCATCCCATGGTGACGCGCAGCGTATCCATGACACCGGGCAGTGTCGCTGGCAGCAGCATCCTGGTGATGACCTGCCACCTTGTCGCGCCCAGCGTGTAGGATGCGTTGAACAATTCCGCGGGCACCCGCGCGGAGACGTCGGAGATCATTACGATCTGCTGGAAGAAGGTGCCGATGAAGATGACGGCGACCTTCTCCTCGAAGCCGATGCCGATCCACAGGATCAGCAACGGGATCATCGAGGTCACCGGCAGGTATCGCGTGAAGTTGACGATCGGCTCCAGCGCCGCCGCCACGACGCGGAAGCTGCCCATCAATATCCCGAGCGGAACCGCCACGAGCGAGGACAGGAGGAAGCCCACGTTGATGACGAGAAGGCTGGCCCAGGTATTCCTGAGCAGAGATCCATCCATCAGCGAGTGCCAGAACGCGCCGACCACGCGATGCGGAGCAGGCAGGAAAAGCGGGTCCGCCAGCCCACCATAGGTCCCGACGCACCAGGCCAGCAGGATGCCGCCGCTGAGGATCGAGCCGGCGCCCAGGGTGACGCCGCGCGATATCGGCCGGCGTGGCGTAAACATCCGATTTACGATCAATGCCGCGCTGGTCATCGG
>NZ_RZSL01000425.1:0-5452 GCF_003997355.1 Mesorhizobium sp. M1E.F.Ca.ET.041.01.1.1
CAGCTAGCCGGCTTCGTTCACCACCCTGTCATGGGCATCGCCTAACCGGGACCCGACCCGGAACGGAGCGATTCCCCGATGCGAACACTCTGGCTGAGCCTTCTTCTGTCCGCCACCCTTGCGGTCGTCCCCGGCCAAAGCTTAGCCGGCGAGACACGCGCTGCCCAAATCCTCGACCGTTTCGAACACGCCAACCAGTGGCGCGACCATGTGATGATCGCCGCCCACCGCGCCGGCAGCATGCAGGCCGGCAAGAGGCTTTATGCCGAGAACTCGCTTGCCGCGGTCGAGGGCTCGATCGCCATCGGCGCCGAGATCGTCGAGGTTGATATCCGTCGCTCGAAGGACGGCGAATTTGTCGTCATGCATGACAGCTGGTTGGACCGCACGACGACCTGCAGGGGCGAGGTGGGCAGCTTCACGCTGGCAGAGCTGAAAAAATGCCGGCTGGTGGTCGAAGGCACGGGCGCCGTCACCAACGAGCCGGTGTCGACGCTGCGCGAGATGCTGCTTACGACCAAGGACAGGATCCTGATCAACCTCGACAACAAGCTGGAGGTGACCGACCTGCCGGGAATGATCGCGGTCGCACGCGATCTCGGCATGGCCGATCAGGTGATCGTCAAGGAAAACCTGTGGAACCGCCAGCGCATCGACGCCGCCAGGGTTGCGCTCGCCCAGGCAGGTGGCGGCTTCCAGTTCATGCCGATCCTTGCCGATGACGCTGTGCACGATGCCGCCTTTGCCGAGGAAGTAGGCCGGGCGTTCTCCCTCCGTGCGGTCGAACTGATCAACTGGCGCAACGGCGCCGAGACGTTGACCACATCTGGCGGCCCGCTGTTCAGCACCCGCATGCGGGCGGAAGCGGTGCGCGGCGACTGGCACCTCTGGGCCGACAGCTACGCCATCGTCAACAAGCCGGGCGGCTTCCTCGCCGGCGGCCGTGGCGACGAACTGGCGGTGGCCGCCAGCCTGCCGCGCGAAGCCTGGGGTTTCTGGGTCGACCGCGGCGCCACCATCATCCAGACAGATGAGCCGAAGGCGGCGATCGAATGGCTGACGGCGAACGGTTATCGGGTGCCTTACACGACCGACGTGAAGCAAGCTGAGCCGGCGCATACGGCGAGCATCAACTGAGAGCCGGCGCCGGAGCTGCGATCTCCCCCTTGAGGGGGAGATGGCCGGCAGGCCAGAAGGGGTCGCCTCACGTAAATCGCCGGCGTTGTCTTTCGTCGCGGAAGGCGCTGGCGCTCCACGCGAAGCGACCCCCTCTGTCGCCTTTGGCGACATCTCCCCCTCAAGGGGGGAGATCAGCTAATCACGCCGCTTTCGCCACGCCCTCCAGTTCGCTCAGCACATCCTCTGACAGCTCCAACTCCGCCGCCGCAAGATTCTCCCGCAAATGCTCCACCGACGACGTGCCGGGAATCAGCAGGATGTTCGGCGAGCGGTTGAGCAGCCACGCCAGCGCCACCTGCATCGGCGTCGCGCCGAGCCGTTCAGCGACGCCCGACAGTGTCGACGACTGCAGCGGGCTGAAGCCGCCGAGCGGGAAGAACGGCACGTAGGCGATACCGTCGCGCGCAAGCTCGTCGATCAGCGCGTCGTCGCCTCGATGCGCCAGATTGTACTGGTTCTGCACGCAGACGATCTCGCAGACGCGGCGGCCTTCCGCGATCTGCGCGCGGGTGACGTTGCTCAGCCCGATATGGCGCACCAGGCCCCTGCGCTGCAGCTCGGCGAGCACGGTGAGCGGCGCTTCGATCGAGCCCTCGGCGGGACCATGGGTGTCGAACATGATGCGCAGATTGACCACATCCAGCACGTCGAGCCCGAGATTGGCGAGGTTGTCATGCACGGCTTGCGTGAGTTCCTCCGGTGAATAGGCCGGCAGCCAGGATGCGTCGCTGCCACGGCGGGCGCCGATCTTGGTGACGATGGTAAGGTCGCCGGGGTAGGGCGCCAGCGCTTCGCGGATCAGCCGATTGGTGACATGCGGGCCATAATAGTCGCTGGTGTCGATGTGGTTGACCCCGTTCGCCACTGCCTCACGCAGCACGGCGATGGCCGCGTCATGATCCTTCGGTGGGCCGAACACGCCTTTGCCCGCAAGCTGCATGGCGCCGTAGCCGAGCCGCCCAACCGAATGGCCGCCGAGTTTGTAGGTGCGGGATTTGTTTACGCTGGACATCGTGGTTCTCCTTCGCTGTCGACGACGGAGATAGGGCATGGCCGCTGTCCCGATAACCGGCTATATTCAGCACAGCTTGTACGAAATTTAGGACAATGGCGGCCGATCTCAACGATCTTCAGGCGTTCATGGCCGTGGCACGCGCCGGCGGCTTTCGCGAGGGAGCGCGCGCAACGGCGGGCAGCGCTTCGGCGCTCAGCGAAGCGATTCGCCGTCTCGAAACGCAGCTAGGTGTGCGCCTGTTCAACCGCACGACGCGCAGTGTCGCCCTGACGGAGGCTGGCGCGGGCCTGCTGGCGCGGCTCGGCCCCGCGCTGGGTGAGGTCGAAGCAGCGCTCGACGTCGTGAACGGCTTTCGCGACCGACCTGCGGGGACCTTGCGGCTCAACGTGCCGGTCAGTGCCGCGCGGCTGGTGCTGCCCAAGATCGTCCCCGGATTTCTCGCCGCCTATCCCGCAATCCGGCTTGAGGTGATTGCCGAAGAGAGCTTTGTCGACCTGCAGGCGGCCGGCTGCGATGCCGGCATCCGCTACGACGAGCGGCTGGAGCAGGACATGATCGCGGTGCCGATCGGACCGCGTATCCAACGTTTCGCGACGGCCGCTTCACCGGCCTATCTCGACAGGCATGGCCGGCCGCAACACCCGCGCGACCTGCTTGACCATGCCTGCCTGTGCGGCCGTTTTTCAGGGCGCGCCGTGGCGCCATGGGAATTCGAGCGCGACGGCGAGGTGGTTCGGGTCGATCCCTCCGGCCCGCTGCTCGTCACGCTGGGCGGTGCCGTCGATCTCGCCATCGATGCGGCGATGGCCGGCACCGGCATTGTCAGCCTGTTCGAGGACTGGCTCCGCCCGTATTTCGAGAGCGGTGCTTTGGAGCCCGTTCTTGAGCCCTGGTGGCAGGAATTTTCCGGACCGTTTCTCTATTACCCGGGACGGCGCATGGTTCCTGCGCCGCTGCGCGCATTCATCGACTACATCAGGACGCCCGCCGGGCGCGGACAATAGCCGCTTGAAAAACAAAAGGCCGCCCAGAGGCGGCCTTTCGAAAACTTGCAAGCGAAGAAGCTCAGCGCTTCGAGAACTGGAAGCTGCGGCGGGCCTTCGCCTTGCCGTACTTCTTGCGCTCGACGACGCGGCTGTCGCGGGTCAGGAAGCCGCCCTTCTTGAGCACGGAGCGCAGCGCCGGCTCGTAATAGGTCAGTGCCTTGGAGATGCCGTGACGCACGGCGCCCGCCTGGCCGGAAAGGCCGCCGCCGATGACGGTGGCGATGATGTCATACTGGCCGGCGCGGTTGGCGGCGACGATCGGCTGGTTGAGGATCATCTGCAGCACCGGACGCGCGAAATAGCTCGCGAATTCCTTGTCGTTGACAGTGATCTTGCCGGAGCCGGGCTTCACCCAGACGCGCGCGATGGCGTTCTTGCGCTTGCCTGTGGCATAGGCGCGGCCCGACTTGTCGAGCTTCTGGACGTGGACGGGTGCCGCCGGCTGTGCGGCGGTCGTGACAGTCCCGAGTTCTGCGAGCGAGGAAAGCTCAGCCATTACGAGGCCCTCTTGTTCTTGGAGTTCAGCTTGGCCACGTCGAGCGTGACGGGCTGCTGGGCGGCGTGCGGATGTTCAGCGCCTGCGTAGACGCGGAGATTCTTCATCTGGCGGCGGCCAAGCGGGCCGCGCGGGATCATGCGCTCGACGGCCTTCTCGACGACGCGCTCGGGGAAGCGGCCCTCGAGCAGCTGGCGCGCGGTGCGCTCCTTGATGCCGCCGGGGTGGCCGGTGTGCCAGTAGTAGACCTTGTCGGTGTACTTCTTGCCGGTGAACACCACCTTGTCGGCGTTGATGACGATGACGTTGTCGCCATCATCGACATGCGGTGTGAAGGTGGGCTTGTGCTTGCCGCGCAGATGGTTGGCGATGACAGTGGCGAGGCGGCCGACGACGAGACCCTCGGCGTCGATCAGCACCCACTTCTTCACCACATCCGCAGGCTTCTGCGAAAAGGTAGCCATGGTTTTGCTCTCAGGTTGACCTTCCTTATCCGCAAGGACAAGGAAAGGCGTTTCTTGTTGCTTGGATTGACGGAGCGGCTGGAGCCATTCGCCAATAACAAAACGGCGGCCGTTGCGGGCCGCTGCTTCGCGAGGGCTTATAGGCGAGGGCGCGAAACGCGTCAAGGCGATGGAAAACCCGCTTGGTGCATAAAGTCAAATAAAAACAATGGCTTGTTCAAGAGGTATTATTTTACCGCATCAGCCGAGCGCTTCGGCGGCATCGAATAGGTGCCGGTCGCATGCGCCACGGTGTGCCCGTCCGGGCCGGCGACGATGTCGATGTCGAACACCATCAGGCTCTTGCCCAACTTCAGGATGCGGCAATGGCCGTCGATCGGGCCAGCCTCGGCCTTGCGCATGAAGTTGATGTTGAGGTTGGTGGTCACCGACAGCGCGTCCGGCCCGGCGTGGCTGAGCACGCAGACATAGCCGCCGATGTCGGCCAGCGTGAACAGCGACGGGCCCGACACCGTACCGCCCGGGCGCAGATGCCGCTCGTCGGCATTGAGCCGCACCGTGCAGCCGCCGGGAAACACTTCCAACGCCTCATAGACGGCGAACTGGTCGTTGAGCTGCGGATAGACGCTTGCCATCAGCGCGTTGACTTCCGCGGCAGTCAGCACCGGCTTGAGATTGCTTTTAGCGGGCATGCGCGATTCCTATATACGGGGAAGTTCCAGCGCGGGTGCCTGGACCAAACGGTGCGACGGAGAAAACACGTCTCGCGGCTGTTCTTCAACCGGCAGCGTGGTAGTTCTGTTGCTCCATGCGTTTCGAGTGCTGACCGAGAGGTTTAGAAGTGGCTGAAGTCGTTGCCATCAAGCCCGCCGTCGCTGACGGCCCCGTTTTGGCGAGCCAGGACAAGGGCGTGTTGCGCCTCACGCTCGCCAGCCCGCCGGCCAACGCGCTTTCGCTGGCGACGATGGCGGCGTTGCAGGCGGAATTCGACCGTGTGAGACAAGACAAGTCCGTTCGCGTCATCATCCTGGCGGCGTCAGGCAAGGTCTTCTGCGCCGGTCACGACCTCAAGGAAATGACCGCGCACCGCGCCGATCCCGACCGCGGCAAAGCCTTTTTCGAAAAGACCTTTTCGGCTTGCGCGAGCCTGATGCAGACAATTGTGCGCCACCCAAAGCCGGTGGTCGCCGAGGTCGATGGCCTTGCCACTGCCGCCGGCCTGCAATTGGTCGCGAGCTGCGACCTCGCGATC
>NZ_RZSL01000426.1:0-5449 GCF_003997355.1 Mesorhizobium sp. M1E.F.Ca.ET.041.01.1.1
TCTCAAGCCCATGACGATGTTGCCGTTGAAGAGGTCTGCCGTGATGTCGGCCTCTTTGAGCTGCTTCAGGATGCTGGGCACCGAATAGCGCACGCCGACGGCATCGATCAGCACGCGCACCGTGACGCCGCGTTTGGCCGCGCCGGAGAGCGACTGGACGAACATCTGCCCGACCGCGTCATTGTCGAAGATGTAGGTTTCGAGAAGCACGCTCTTTTGCGCGTCGTCGATTGCCCGGCACATCGCCGCATAGGCCTCGTCGCCGGTTGCGAGCACGGCGATCGTGTTCCCCGGGGTGAGCGGCCGCCGCGCCACCCTGTCGCCCAGCGTCTTCAGCCCGATGAAGTGCTGGCCGTAATGAGCGTCGATCAAGGCTTCCATGGCCACGTGGCGGTCGTGCCTTGCCTCGGCTGCCTCGCCGGCGACCGGCCGCAAGGCGCTGATCGTCGCGCGGCGGATGCGGTTGATGCCGGCAATGGCGTAGATGATCGCGCCGAGGAAGGGCGACAAGAGCATCACGCCCACCCAGCCGGTGGCGGCGCGCACGTCTTCCTTCGTCATGATGGCATGGACGATGCCGACCGCCGCCATCGCCAGGGAGAGGGCGAGGATAAGCGTGGACCAGTGACTCGCAATCGCCTGCAACATCGCCCCGACTATCGAGCGGGGACGAGCGGATGGCAATGCGGCAGGTGAGTGCGGGACGAAAACAAGTACTTAGCGGGATGACCGGGGCGAATGACAACCAACACCGTCCGTGAGCTGATCGTCGGCTTTGACCTGAAGCCGATGATGATCATCATCTCTCAAGACGCGAACGTCAGCTCGCGCCGCAATATCGGACGTCGAAGCCACGTTGATCAACTTCCAAAAGCGGACTTCGCCAGCGCCCGCACCGGAACTTCGCGGCTGCGGACCTACTGAACAGTCTCTGCGAGCCTCGGCCACCGCTTAACCGGCGGTTGAAGCGGAAGTTATTGGCAGACGGTCGGGAAGGCATGATCGGGTCCATTCTTTTGGGCTGACAAACCACACCCACTAACACCAGAATTAGATCCGCTCTTGGAGGCTGGACTATCAAAGACGAATACCTAAAAGAGATTAAGCCCAAACCCGCCTCTTGAAGGAGGAGAAAAAATGAAACGCATCGAGATGGAGATGAGCGGCGGCTGCCAGTGCGGTGCCGTGCGCTACCACGCAAGCGCTATGCTCGACAACTCGCATCTCTGCCATTGCCGCATGTGCCAGAAAGCCTCGGGCAACATCTTTGCCGCGCTCGTCGCCGCGCCCGATGAGGCGCTCACCTGGACACGCGGCAAGCCGAGCGTCTGGGAGAGCTCGGAGCTTGTCGAGCGCGGCTTCTGCGCCAATTGCGGCACGCCATTGTTCTTCCACCACCTCGAAAACGGTCGCACCAACCTGATGATTGGTTCGCTTGACGATCCGCACGCCTTCCCGCCGCTTGCCAATACCTGCACCGAGAACATGGTGGCATGGTTCGATACGATCACGGGCATAGAAAATACCGGTGCGACCGAAAACAACGGAGCCGATTGGGCCGCGGCGATCAAGGAGAGTAACAACCGGCACCCCGATCACGATACCACCTCATGGGCGATGAGGGAGCGTGATGGCTGAGTCCTATTCCGGCGGTTGCCGGTGCGCGCTGTCCATTGCCGCTATTCCGAAAAGCCGTCGTGCCGGAAAACCAGCGACAGCAACGGCTTACTTCAAGATGATGCACGCAGGGTGCCTGAAGGTCTGCTCTGTAGCTAATTCGTGCCTCGAAGCAGCCCGTCAGCTCCCGGCCTTTTGCGGTCATTCGACATCGGTAGTGAACGACGCTAGTGGCATGTAGTGGGCGTTGGGCTTGTACAGCTTGTCAAAACTCATCCTCGCCCGGCCGACAGTCTTAGCCATGGCGCAAGGTGGAAAGCCGCCATCAAGAGAGGTACATAGGGCCGCAAACTTCGCGTAATTCTCCGCCTAGCCCCACTGCCGAAGCTGCACCTTACCTTCCGATTTGCGACGCTGCCGACATCAACTCCTGAGTGTTCGGGGCACCGAATAGGCCGCCATCGAGCACCTCGTTGGAAGTCCAGCGAACGACGCCATCGCGGTCCAGCAAGAACTGACCGACGAGCTGCCCAATGCCTGTGGCCATCATCTGTTGATCCGCTTCCGTGATATCGTAGCTGTCCTTCTTGTTCAGATATTCGAGCGCCGCAAACGGATCCATCGGTTCCGGCATCTCGCCCGGCAAGTCGACCCGTATCGACTTCACATCGCTCATCGAAACCTTTTGCGGCCATGCGCTCTCGTCTTCGGTGATCTGCATATTCGGCAATCCAAAGGCACGGTGTGAAGTCCGCTCCGGATCGGATGCCGCGAGGAGGCCGAGCATCGGATGGTACCGGAGGTAGAGGCGCGCCCGCTCGATAGGTGTGTTGACCACTGTGAGGCTTTCGATGCCCTTTTCGTTGAGGGCTGGGGTGAGTTGCGAAAGCATGGCGATATGGCGCCTGCAAAAAGGACAATGGAGACCCCGGTACAGCCCAACCAGCACCGGTCTCTCGCCTCGGAAATCGTCGATGGCGATCTTGCCCTCCCGGGTAATCGCGTCGAGCACGACATTGGGCGCCGTTTCGCCAGGTTGCAGCGGGCCTGTGTTGAGACGTTCTGACATGCTGATCCCTCCTCGCGGGTCAATCCACAACGGATGTGCGGGCGGGTGGCTTGAGCCCATGTGCGGCACATACGTCCTTGGGCATGCTGAAATGGCGGTCGGCCTTAGGACGGCGTCGAGGTCGGCGTCGATAGTCAATTTATAGCACGGAGAGGGCGGACGCTAGTTCTTACGGAGGGCAACGCTTTCACCAGACGGTGTTTCACGAGCCGGGCAGGCTTTGTGATAGCCAGGTGCGCCAAGGTCTGGATGTGCGCGACTTCGCTGAGGCTGTCGTCAAGTCTGACAGGGGTTGCGCCTCGTGACTGAAAATGGTCGCCGAATTGCGAAAGAGATGTGTGGGCGGACATGACAGACGACGGGAGCAACGATCGCCACCGGGGCGCGGAGGGCTCATCCCACAGCGCGTCGTCGAGAGAAATGGGGACCCGAACTGGAAAAGCTCGTCCGTCGGCCGACCTCGCAGGCATTTGTTGGTACCATGATGCACCAATCGTGACTGCAGACGCCAGCCTGGGTGAGGGCTGTAAGTAATTATGTCATTCTCCGAACGACCCAGAGCGACCGTCCCGCATGCGCGATTCCGGACACGAGTCGAAGGCGAGGATCATCTTTGAGCCGGTCAGCCTCAACCACATCAAGAACTAGGATCCGCTGATCGGTCTCGTTTGCGTTCGGCGTAATCCAGCAGCGTTGATCCTCGCAGCAAAGCCCGGCTTCCGGATGCTCCTGGAGGTACTCAATCGCATATTCGGCGTCCACTTTTCTCGGTCCCGCGTCCACGGACATTTGCTCTTCTCCTCCAAGCCCTACTGCCCGGGCTTGTGGGAAAGCCGATCCAGCGCATCTTGAAGTGCAGTGGCGGCACCGCCACGCTCGTCGGCGGACATCAGCTCCGGTTCAAGTTCCAGCCTGAAGTGCGGCAGCTCGGTTCGAACGGCGCGACAAGCGCCCGCTAGATTGGCCTTCAGATCGATGACGCGGTAGGTGGCGACGGGATAGGCGATCCCCTTGACCTGGACGTGCCCCATCTCCTCGCAATCGATCGTGTCCTTGACTTGCGCAAACGTCTCGTAGGAAATGAGGATGGCCCCCGGTGCCGCCTCCTGTTCCAGGCGCGAGGCGAGATTCACGGCGCCGCCGATTATCGTGTAGTCCATCCGGTCCTCGCTGCCGAAGTTACCGACGGTGCAGTAGTCGGTATGGATGCCGATGCGGCAGCGCAGCGGTGTTTCGATCCCCATGTCCCGCCAGACTTCGGTAAGCTCGCTGATCCGCTTTTGCATGGCAAGCGCCATCTGTACGCAAGCCAGCGCGTCCTCCTTGACGCCGCGCGTCTCAGGGTCGCCGAAAAACATCAGGATCGCGTCGCCGACGTACTTGTCGATCGTGGCACCATGATCCGACGCGATTTTCGACATTTCCGTCAGGTAGTGATTGAGGAGCTGGGTGAGATCCTCGGACTCCATCTTGTCGGTGGTCTCGGTAAAGCCGGCGATGTCGGAGAAGCATATGGTCAGCTTCTTGCGCTGACTGGCGATTCTAACGTCTTGGCGGCCAGTGAATATCGAGCTGTACACTTGCGGCGCCAGATATTTGGCGAGCTTGCTGGAAAGCGCCTCTAGGGCAGCGGACTTCTCGGCGAGGTTCTCCTCCCTTTGCTTCAGCTCGGTGATGTCCGAATAGACGGCGACCGTGCCGCCGGCGCTGATCCGCCGCTCGCTTATCATGATCCATCGTCCGTCGCCCCGCCGCTGCACCCATGGTTCGCCAGGGTTGCGGTGCCGCCACAGGCGCTCGGCAACCCACTCATCGACCCGCCCCTCGGCATCCCTGATGTAGCCGCGCTCGGCGGATCGGCGAATGATCTCCTCGAATGCCGTGCCAGGGCTTAGCTCGGCCTCCAGACCGGCGTATAGCAGTTCGCGGTAGCGGCTGTTGCTAAGGACAAGCCGGTCCTCTCTGTCATAGAGAGCGAAACCTTCGGAAATGCTTTCGATGGCATCGACCAGCCGCTGACGCGCTTCTGCAACGTCGCGCAGGTTCTTTTCCTCGACCTCGACGGCGGTATCCCGGAAGAGGCTCAGTGCCTCGGCCATGCGCCCGATTTCGTCGCTGCCCGCGGCCGGCAGCGGCGCACGAAGATCGCCGCCCGCGATCGCGAGCATCCCCTGGCTCACCGCTCCCAGACGGGCGAGAAGGCTGCGGTCGACATAGAGCCAGACGACCAGAACCGAGCTCAACAGGCTGAGAAAGGCAGAGCCGAGGACAACTCCGGTGCCGTAGCGCTGGACGAGTGCGGCTTCGCGACCGGAGGCAGTGATCTCGCGATCCGCTGCTGCGACAAGACGGTCGACGGCAGCGGTGAGACTGCGCGACAGCCGATTGTTTTCGGCCAGAAGCTTTTCGCCCTGCGCGAGGACCGCAAGCTCCTCCTCCCGAGCCTTCGGGATGCTGTTCTCACCATCGGCTAGTGCCTTGAACTCGTCCACCCGCTGGCGGAAACGGGCCTGCAGCTTTTGGTCGATCTCCGAGGAAGCCGTTTCCAGGGCGGCAAGCGAGCGGCGCAGCGGAAACAGAATCAACGCCAGGTCGCCTCGCGTTGGCGCGGTCGCGGCCTTGACCAGCGCGTCGTTGACTGCCGAGATATCCAACTGCGCCTTCTGCTGGGGGATGTAAGCCGCAGTCGCCTGGACCATGTCGGCCATTGCCCCTGCGCGTCGATCGGGCGACAGCGACCTATCGGCCGCGACCGCCCGCCAT
>NZ_RZSL01000427.1:0-5445 GCF_003997355.1 Mesorhizobium sp. M1E.F.Ca.ET.041.01.1.1
TAGTTCAGGCGTGGGCCGGGCGCGCCATTGTCCGCGGCGCCCGCCTCGAGCGCCGCCCGATAGAACGCGTCGACCTCCGCCTTGCTCTTCACCCGGAACGCGACATGCAGATGCGTGAGCGGCGGCTTCTCGCCCGTGCGCTGGATTTCGAACAGGCAGCCATTGCCAACATCGAAGGCCCAGAACACGCCTTCCTTGCCGAAGGATAGGCGATACCCCAAGGGCGCAAAAGCCTTTTCGTAGAAGAGCTTGCTCTTATCGAGGTCGCTCACTTCGATGGTGATGTGGTCGATCATGATGGGGCTCGCTGGTCGTCTAAGCAAATCGGCCCGATCTTGCGATCGGGCCGATAATGTCGTTGCGTCTAGTGATACCACACTCAAAGTTGTGACTCTGCCCCTCTGGAAGCCATTGAAATCATTGCATGATTTTTTAGGAAGAAATTCCACACTCAAAGTTGTGACTCTCCCAGACGCAAAGTTGTAACCTTGAGTGTTCCGGGAAAGTTTTCCGGCGCGGTTTCCGGCCTTCAAGATCAGGTTCGGCGGCGTTTCGGTTAGGGGAGTGTATCCCGCACCTGATGAAGTATTCGTCCGTTGATCCAAATCAGCGAAACAGCGGTCCGTTTAACCTCCGCCTCGCGAGGAAGTCAGGTATAAGAACGGCCCATGTGCACGCCTCCAGCGCAGTGTCGTCCCCAAGAAAACCCTCCTCAAGGCACGACATCAGACGGTCTCTGATATCCATGATGTCTTTATCGGTGAGAGGCTCCGCGTCTCCGTTCAAAGTGCTTGGCCGTTCAGCTTGGTACGCCAGTTCGACCGCGTGTCTCTGAGTGTCCGAGGTGCATCTACGAAGGGGAACTATGCAAGACTTGAGCGCCCGTAGCTCCGCCCGGCGAGTCTGGCGTAACGACTTATGGTGATCTGGGGGACTTTCCTGTCCTGCCTCGGATGGAGCCAACAAACGCTCGACCTGAGCCACACTTCGAACGAAATCCACTACATGACCGATGGTTTCTTCGGTGCTGATCTTACGCAATCCAGCCTCCCTCATATCAAGTCCGTCCAATCCACCCTCATCACAGAGCAACTGATGGTGACCGTGCAGCCAGGGAGAGCCTGTTTGATGCACTCATTCAGCTGCTTTTCGGCCCGAATACCCATGGTGGGCATCACGATGTTGGCATGCTGCCTTTTGCTTTCAGCGGATATCAGCAGGTGGGCCGCAACTTCCCCCCACCGGGTCTCAAAGAAATCGAGTGCTGAATCCGTACCCCAGAGTTCCGTCTGGTTTGAGTGGCCTGCCAAGTTCAGCGCCTCAGGCGGGCGCTTGTACGTACTGATGTTCTTCCAGGCCGCTTTTGTCGTCTGGACAAGGTCGGCGACGAAATCATTGGCTACAGCCGTGTCCATTCCATCTTCCTTTCGAAAAGGTCTGCCAGCAAATTCTGGCGACCACCCGAGGAGAATATCGGCGCGCTGCAACATTCAACGCAGGCTGGCAATCCAACTAAACGCCCGACCTTGGCCAGAGCCGCAACGATTAGCTTGCAGCGTCGGTGCCAAGGCCCATCAGCGTCCCTGATCGTTCAGGACAGGGGCAACCGTTACCAGAGAGCCGATCGCATTTGATCGAACGCATTCACCATGATGTTCTGCGTCTCCAGCAGGGGGCAGGGCGCCCATTGTTAACCGTGACCTTCGACTCCCCTTGCAAGATCCCGTTCGGCCGGCTATCCAACGTTACGCGATCTGCCTCCTTGATCCGATAGTGGTTAAGAGAGAAGGGAGCCAAGGTTACTGAGTCCTTCAAGACTCCTCTCGAATCCTACGAGAGTCAAAACTTTGGGTTCCAAGTACAATACTTTGGGTGTACGACCATTTTTTGATGCCACACTCAAAGTTGTGACTCTGCCCCTCTGGAAGCCATTGAAATCATTGAATGATTTCTTAGGAAGAAATTCCACACCCAAAGTTGTGACTCTGCCAGACGCAAAGTTGTAACCTTGAGTGTCCTAGGAAGGTTTTTCAGCGCGGATTTCGGCCCCTGGATCAATATCGGCGGCTTCGGCCTAGCTCTCAGTTAGCCTTGTGAAGGACGTGGTCGAAGTGTCATCGCAGGCGGTGCTGGTTAGCACGCGGGGTCAGCAAGTTTGCTCAGCTCTGGGTCCACATGCGCGCCCGCAATGATCCCGCCAAAAGTGGCGGGCGCCCGAGTCGTTTCCTGAGGGGAGCATCTGGAGATCTGGCTCAGGTGATGGAAGTGAGCCGCCTGCAGCAGGTAAGGGCCGAAATATTGGGTGTGCAGCCGGGTCTTTCCGAAGGCGGGCGAACGTAAGCCCAATCGATCGGCATCGCGGCATCACTGACTTATCTCAAGGAAACAGTCGGGCTGGACCTCAGGATCATTTGCACCGCTTGACCTCCGAACCTGAAAGCCGCCGTGCGAATCCCGGTGGCAGTTCCCACTCCCGGTCATCTAAGGTCAGTCAAGCTTCCGTCTGTAGCTCGAGGATGCTGCCTCTCGTCTCTCGGTCGTCCTGAACCCTATCGAAGGCATTGCGGATGCCGAGGGAGAGATTGATGTTGACGATCGTCTCCGCATCCCTGCGCCCTTTGAGATAGTCCTGCTCCAGCCTGCGCATCTGCTCGGCCGACACCGGATCAACCGAGAAGTCCAGGCTGTTGACTTCCATATGAGCCGGAACGATCCGTGCCGCGGAGCCACGTCCGGCAATCCGATATTCGATGCTAACCGGCAGCCCATCGCGCGAAACCGGTGAGAAGACCTTCACCTTTTCGAGGTCGAGAATACGCGTCACGACATAGGCGTGGTCAGCAATCTCGATGATGAAATCACCCATCAAAGCCTTGCCGCGCAGATAGATGCTGGACTGGTTGCGAAGAAGGTAGTGAAGCCAGAAATCCTGTTCGAAGCTGATGTCAGGATCGTTGGGCGTCTTGCCCCAAGGATATGACTTTCCGGGATTGAGCGGCGGGTGGAGGAACGCGCCGAGGTTCGAGTGCAAACGTCCGTGGCTGGCAGCATGGTCATTGGCGAAAGCAGCTGCCAACCGTGCCGAAACAAGCAGCTCAAAACCTGCATTTTGAAGGCACCCAATCAAAGCAGCATGCGCCAGCGCAGCTGCATCATACCTGCGGTGGCCCGATTTTCCGGAGCCATTCTCGACCGCCTCCGGTGCCAAACGCTGCTCGATGAGCAGGCCCATGTTGCGCGCCGAAAGGCGAGCGGCGACCGCCAGTTCCCGGGACGTGAAAAATGACAGCGAAGTGCGGGCAGGTCTTGCCATAATTAACTTCCACCTTCTGTTAGTTTGTAACTCTCATAAAATGGAAGTTATGTCAACCGGTTTGGTTCCGCAGGCACTCAGACGGGCTGAGGCATTGCCTACCGGAGACTTTCCAGGTCATCGAACCCGGCAGTGCAATCGGAGTACGCTCGGCTGAAAGCCGTCCTTGAAGCCGGTCGGAAAGTCGAGGAGCAGTATGGTATTGGTAGCCTCCTCAAGCTAAGTCACCCAGTGACTATTCGGTTCGCAGCAAAGCAAGCAATCGATCCCGAGAAATTGGCCAATGCCGAGCGTTATCAGGCATTCCTCTACGGCCGAAACCAGGAATTCTTATCCTTGTGACCCTCTCGGCGAATGCACGTGCGAGCTTAGAGTTCTCCGCTCAGCCAGAGACGACGCCAGGTCGCACACGCAATTCTCCCGAGATGTCTCCCGGTTCAAACCGCTGCTCGATCTCGATTAACATTTTCACATGAGGGCTAGTTGACGTCCTCAGCTTGACGCCTGACCCTTTCTGAAGAACGAAGGAAGGGGTACGGCGGTGGAGAACAATGCACGATGCAACTGCGGGCTAACGAATGCGGGCCAGGTACGTGCGATGCTCCGCCGGGCACCTGTCATCTTAAGATCTTCGAACAGGTCTGCGACAGGTCAAATTGCAGAGGCCGTGAGACTCGCCCTTAGAGGATCAGTGTCGGTTGCTCCCCGCCCTGACGGAGCTAGTCGGCAACGCAGCCCACAGATCGTCCAGACCGGCGGCGAAGCCTTGCGTAGCGACGTCATCTAGTTTGAAGCTTCCAGCCTCGCCGAGGATCGTCTCATAAGTGACGGCTACGCCGCTTCGATCGGAGGCGAGGTGCAGATTCTTCACCACCCGAGTGGCTATCTCCGAAACAATCGGCATTCTCAAGTCGTCGCGAACAGCCAGGAATTCGTCTACCCGAGCAGTCGCGGCCGCTTGGCCATCGTGGCCCGCGCCATGCAGGTTCGTGTGGGCGTTGAGGAACTCAATCAGCGGTGAGATGCGTTCTTTCGGTAATGTTAGCGCCAAATCGGCGCCATTTCGTAGCCTTAGGAGGAACATGCCAACTGCTAAGCCTTGATCGACAAACAATGCGCTGATCATGCTGACCACGTCACGATCGCTGATTTGAGATTCCTGCAACTCGACCGCGTATTGAATTGAATGTGTGTAGTAGCGTTCATATGCCAGTACTATCAGCAGTTCCCATTGCCAATAGCCGCGGTCCCTGCCTGCGCACCCGGTCGGGATGCCCATAAACTCAAACTGTCATATCGGCGAGGCGAGCTCCAGGTATCGGCAAAGTGCATTTGCAAGCTGCATCTGGCGAGGCGTTCGGCACTCAGCTTGGAAAAGCATGGGAGACGACACCAGCACGCATACGCATTTCGCCCGGGACGTCGCCACGTTAAGGCGGTTGAGGCTGTACAGGAATTCCATCCCGCGCGGCGCATCGGCGGGACTTGAGGTCGCCGTCGAGTAGATGGCGATCGGCGCTTCCTGTCCCTGAAACTTGTCCACCGTACCGACCCGTGCGCCGGGCAGGCGCTTTTGGATCTCAAACACCTGGGCATTGAAGGGTGCGATGATGAGGATGTCGTCGAGCGTCAACGGACGAACATCCCCGAGCCGATCGGTCCAGCTAATGCCGGCGGTGGTGACTTCCCTGACGAGGTCCGCGATGGCCTCTGCCTCCTCCGGCGAATTGCTCTGGTTGCCGCTATGCGCGACGGGCAGCCACCTCAGGCCCGCGCCGGACAAGCGTGTCTCGCCGCCGATGAGCTGATCCGCCAACCCTTGGCGAGGGCTGAGTTCCCCAGCGTAGAATAGCTCGGACGTAAACCCACAGATGTCGGGGTGGAGCCGCCATGTTTCGTCGAGGAACAAGCCGCGGTCCAGCGGGATGGTTTGCGCGCCGTCGAGGATGTGATGGAGCGCGGACACATCGCACCCGTCAGGGTGGCTGCCCTGGATAGGCTGGTCGAGCTGCTGAGGATCACCCACGAGGACAAGCGTCTTCGCTGCCTGCGAGACGGCGAGCACGTTGGGGAGGGCCATCTGTGCCGCCTCGTCGACGAACAGCACATCGACCGCTTCAAAGGCGTCAGGG
>NZ_RZSL01000428.1:0-5444 GCF_003997355.1 Mesorhizobium sp. M1E.F.Ca.ET.041.01.1.1
GGCCTCGACCGTGACCATCGCCAACGGCGCGACGACGCTGGACAAGCTGGTGCTCAATCTCGGCGGCGGCACGGCGACGGTGACGGGCAAGGTCGGGCAAGCGCTGGACATCAATGCCAATCTGGCCAGGGTGCCGATGTCGCTCGCCAACAGTTTTTCGCCCGGCCTCGATGCGGCCGGCTCGATCTCGGGCACGGTCAAGGTTAGCGGCGCGCCGGCGAGCCCGTCGGTCGCCTTCAACGTGGACGCTTCCGGCGTGCAGACCTCGCAGACGCGCGGCGCCGGGCTCGGCGGCATGAACGTATCGTCGTCGGGAACCTTTGCCGGCAACAAGCTCGCCTTCGAGGCCAACATCAGCGACGGCGCCGGTCTTGGCCTGAAGGGCGGCGGCACGGTTACGACCGCGGGCACGCCGGCCCTGGCGCTCGACTTCAACGGCAAGGTGCCGTTTTCCTTCCTCGCCGCCAAGCTCGCGGCGCAAGGCCTGGGGCTTACCGGCACGGCCAATGTGAACGTGCAGGTGCGCGGCCCGGCGTCCTCGCCGGTCATCGGAGGCACGGTGACCACCTCGGGCGCGCGCCTCGTCGACGCGCGCTCCGGGCTTGCCGTCAACGACATCGCGGCCGATGTCTCGATCGGCAGCGGCGTCGCCAGGATCAATCGCCTGACCGGCACATTGTCGACGCGCGGCAGCCTTTCGGCCAGCGGCACGGTCGGCATCAACCCGGCGCAAGGTTTTCCGGCCGACCTTTCGATCAAGCTGACCGACGGCCGCTATACCGACGGCAGGGTGGTGACCGCCAATCTCGGCGGCGACCTGACCATCAAGGGTCCGCTGGTCTCGGCGCCGGTGATCGCCGGCACCATCAATCTGGCCAAGACCGTCATCACCGTTCCGGAAAAGCTGCCGGGCTCGCTTTCGGCACTCGACGTCAAGCACAAGAATGCGCCGCGCGCCGTGCGGGCGCAGGACAGAGCGCTGAACCCGCCGACATCCGGCGGCGGCAATGGCGGCAGCGGTCTTGTCCTCGACGTGAAGGTCAACGCGCCGAACCAGATATTCATCCAGGGCAGGGGCCTGGACGCCGAACTCGGCGGATCGCTGAAGCTGACCGGCCCGGCGTCCTCGCCGCAGGCGGTCGGCACCTTCACGCTGCAGCGGGGGCGGCTGACGATCCTCGCCAAGCGGCTGACCTTCACCGAGGGCACGGTCGGGTTCCAGGGGTCGCTGGTGCCTTACCTCAACATGACGGCGACCACGACGACGAGCAGCGCCACCGTCACGATTGTTGTCTCCGGAGAGGCGACAAATCCCAAATTCAACTTCTCCTCGGTGCCGGCGCTCCCCGAGGACGAGGTGCTGGCGCAGCTCATCTTCGGCCGCTCGATGTCGAACCTCTCGCCGCTGCAGATCGCCCAGCTTGCCGATGCCGCCGCGCAATTGGCGGGCGCCGGCGGCTCGACATCGCTGCTCGACAATCTGCGCAGCGCCATCGGCGTCGACGATCTCGACGTGACGACGGACGAGAAGGGCGGCACCGCGGTTTCCGCCGGCAAATACCTCAACGACCGCACCTATGTGACGATCCAGAAGGGCGACAAACCGGGCTCCGGCAAGGCGACGATCGACCTCAATGTCGGGCGCGGCGTCAAGCTGCGCGGCGAGGCCAACGACGCCGGCGAAGCCAAAGGCGGCGTCTTCTACGAGCGCGAGTACTGATGACTTGGCACTCGCCTCGGGCGGAGCCAAGGGAGCTTTTACGGCGCGCGCACGGCCCTTATCCACCTAAAATGTCTTGATTTAATCGTCTGTCGATTTTTCGGAAATGTGCGGTGCACTAACAAATTTGCGTCAAGACTGTCGCTATCGCGCGAACCGGCCTCATTCCAAAGTTGCACATTCCCTAACATGTTCCCATTCCAATACCCTCTTTGACATGATGGTCTGGATGCGGAATGTTAAAAGGCAGAAAGCCAACAATGGGAGTCAGTTATGGCAATCTACAAAAGCAACAGCGACCGCGTTCCGGATCACATCCTGGCCTTGGCCGAAGAAGCCAAGGCAGGAAACGTCGACCGCCGCGAATTCCTGGCTCTGGCCAGCGTCTTCGGAGCGTCCACGGCGATGGCTTACGGCCTGCTCGGTCTCGCTGACCCGACCCCGGCGAGAGCCGAGGACGTTCAGGGCAAGAAGGGCGGCACGCTGAAGGTCGCGCAATGGATCAAGGATCCGAAGGATCCGCGCAAGTCCGACTGGTCGGAAATCGCCAATGCCGAGCGCCAGGCGCTCGAGCCGCTGGTCAAGTACACAACCGAATACACCTTCCGCCCCTATCTGCTGGAAAGCTGGGACGTGAACGATGACGCCACCGAATACACCCTGCATGTGCGCAAGGGCGTGACCTGGTCGAACGGCGATACCTTTACTGCCGATGACGTCATCTTCAACCTCAAGCGCTGGGCCGACAAGAAGGCCGAGGGCAATTCGATGCCCGGCCGTCTTGGCACGCTGGTCAAGGACGACAAGCTCGACGAGAGCGCCGTGACCAAGGTCGACGACATGACTATCAAGCTGAAACTCGGCAAGCCCGACATCGCGCTGATCCCGAACATGTGCGACTATCCGGGCCTGATCGTTCACAAGAGCTTCGACGAGAAGGGCGGCGATTTCAAAGCCTGCCCGATCGGCACCGGCCCGTTCGAGCTCGTCTCCTACGACGTCGGCCAGAAGGTGGTCTACAAGCGCCGCGAAGACAACAAATGGTGGGACGGCGAGGTGTTCCTCGACGGCATCGAGTTCATCGACTACGGCACCGACCCGGGAGCGATGGTCAGCGCCTTCGAGGCTGGCGAAGTCCACACCAATTTCGAGACGTCGGCCGACTATGTGTCGATCCTCGACGGCATGGACCTTGTGAAGTCGGAAGTGGTAACGGCCTCGACGATCGTGTGCCGGACCAATGTCAACAACAAGCCGTATGACAACCAGAAGGTCCGCAACGCGCTGCAGCTCGCGGTCGACAACAGTGTCGTCCTGCAACTCGGCTACGGCAATGCCGGCACGGTGGCCGAGAACCATCACGTATGCCAGATTCACCCGGAATACTACGAACTGGCCAAGGTCGCTCGCGATCCTGCCAAGGCAAAGGCGCTGCTGGCGGAAGCCGGCCAGGCCGACTTCGAGCATGAGCTGATCACGGTCGACGAGGACTGGCACAAGAACACCGGCGACGCGATCGCCGCGCAGATGCGCGACGCCGGCATCAAGGTGAAGCGCACGGTGCTGCCGGGCTCGACCTTCTGGAACGACTGGACCAAATATCCTTTGTCCACGACCAACTGGAACATGCGTCCGCTTGGCGTGCAGGTTCTTGCGATCGGCTACCGCACCGGCGAAGCATGGAACGAGACCGCCTGGTCGAATCCCGACTGGGATGCCAAGCTCAACGCCGCGCTGGCCGTCGCCGACGCCGCCAAGCGCAAGGAGATGATGAAGGACATCGAGCAGATCCTGCAGGATTCCGGTATTATCATCCAGCCTTACTGGCGCAAGCTCTACAGCCACTCGGTCAAGGCGGTGCAGAACTACAAAATGCATCCGACCTTCGAACGCGATTACGGCAAGGTCTGGCTCGACCAGGCGTGATTGGAGCCGATCGGGAAGGGGCTCTTGCCCCTTCCCCTCACTCCCATACACAATGCTGGAACCGGAAGCCGCCGCTCCAAGAGCGCGCGGATTTTTCGGCAACGGCATGTAACAAACAGGGTTGATCGCATCCGAGGGTCCGTCGACAATCAGCCTGGACGCTAACGGCCGGGTTGATTTTAGACAGGCTCCAACCCCCAACCAGACCGGCAGGGGCCGCCATGCTATCCTTCATCCTCAGACGCCTTGGCACGATGGCATTGACGATGCTGTGCCTGACATTGGTCGTTTTCTTTCTGATCAATCTCAACCCGAACCTGAAGAAGCTGGCGATCAGCCAGACCGAAATGCACACCTCGGCCGAGCAGCTCGAGGATTGGCTGGTCAACCATGGCTACCGGCAGAATTTCTTCGTCCGCTATGGTCAGTGGCTGGGGATCCTGCCCAAGCAGCCGATCACCGATCCGGCGACGGGCAAGCCGGCGCAGCGCTTCTCCTTCTGCAACGATCCGGTGGAGCCGAAATTCTCCGGCGTGCTGCAGGGTGATTTCGGCTGCTCGACCAAATTCAAGACGACGGTCGGCGCGAAGCTGTTCCCGGCGCTCGGCGCCACGGGGCTGCTGATGTTCTGGGTGCTGGCGGTGATGGTGCCGATCTCGCTGCTTGTCGGGATACTCGCCGGCATGCGCGAGGGCTCGCGCACCGACCGCACGCTGTCGGTCGCCTCGATCGCCTCGACGGCGACGCCTGAATATGTATCGGGCGTCATCTTCACCGTCATCTTCGCCTCGTGGCTCGGCTGGCTGAACGGCTCGGCGGCCTCGGCAAGCCAAGGCCTCACCTTCTATAATTTCACCCTGCCGGTGATGACGCTGGCCATCTACGGCACCGGCTACATAGCGCGCATGACACGCGCCTCGATGGTCGAGGTGATGACGCAGCAATATATCCGCACTGCCCGCCTCAAGGGGCTCTCCTTCAGCAGCGTCGTCGTCAAGCACGCACTGCGCAACGCGCTGATCGCGCCGTTCACCGTAATCATGCTGCAATTCCCGTGGCTGCTCACCGGCGTCGTGATCGTCGAGGTGATGTTCCGCTACCAGGGGTTCGGCTACACGCTGGTGGAAGCGGCGGGCAACAATGACATCGACCTTCTGCTCGGTTGCTCGCTGGTCTCGGTGTTCATCGTGCTGATCACGCAGCTCATCTCGGATGTCGGCTACGCGTTTCTCAATCCGCGTATCAGGGTTCAATAGGGGGCGAAGCGGATGCAGATCGAATATATCAGCGCCCTCAGCGTCATTATTGGTGTGATTTCCAGGTTCTGGCCGGTCTGGCTGGCGCTCGCCATCGTCATGGGCGTGAGCTTCGCCTATAAGAAGAAACTCGGCCTCTACGGCCAGCTCTTCGACAGCGGCGTCGGCATTGCCGGCGTCGGCATCTGCCTGTTCTGGCTGTTCACGGCGATCTTCGCCTCGACCATCTCGCCCTTCGATCCGCTGGCGCAGGTGTCGATCATGAAGGACACGCTGCCGGGCGCAATCGAGCCGACCTCGAAGCTCATCTATTATTTCGGCGGCGACAAGCTCGCGCGCGACGTGTTCTCGCGCATGGTCTATGGCAGCCAGATCGTGCTGATCATCGCCCCGGCCGCGACCGGCTTTGCGCTGATGGTCGGCATCACGCTCGGCCTGCCGGCCGGCTACTACGGCGGCAAGATCGACACGGTGCTTTCGTTCCTCGCCAATCTGGTGCTGGCTTTCCCCGTCATTCTGCTGTTCTACCTGCTTGTTACGCC
>NZ_RZSL01000429.1:0-5439 GCF_003997355.1 Mesorhizobium sp. M1E.F.Ca.ET.041.01.1.1
GTTCTGGCCGATGCCGTGCAGCGTCAGGTCGAACATGACGGCGCCCTTGGCGGGTTCCAGCATGGCGATCATGTCGAGCGCGGCCGCGGCCTTTTGCGGATCCTTCAGCGCCGCGTTGTTGATGAGGTCGGGATCGGTCAGGATGTAGAACGGCTCGTTGTCGAGTTCGGCGAGAACGGCCTTGCCGTCGCCGGCAGCGATCAGCGGATGATTGTCGGCCGCCCATTGCAGGTCCTCGGGCACGGCGATCTGGCGCCCTTCGACATCGATCTGATCGACCGTCACCTTGCCTTCGCCGAGCTTCGCTTTGGCGAGGCGTCCGAGCCAGTCGTTGACGACGGTGCTCGGCAACCGATCGACCTTCGTCTCCCAGCCTTCATGGTCCAGCGACGGCATGGTCTGCCATTTAGGCAGCACGAACAGCGTGTCCTTGCCCGAGCGCAGCTTGATGATGCGCTGAAGCGCCGCCGCGTCGCTCTCCGGCGCGATGGTGACGATGAGCAGGAAGGTGGACGCCAGAGGGGATTCCAGATCCTTCTCGCCGCGCGCCATGGGCGGTGCTTGTCCGTTGGTGAGCTTCAGCCATTCGACAAGCCCGGCATAGCCGGTGCCGCCTTTGGAGAGCGGCGTGGCGCCGCCTTCGGGCTGGCGGAAATCCGGAGCATAGGTCGAGAGCAGGAAGAAGCCGGCAGCCGCCAGCAGGCTGGCGAAGATACCCCAGAACAGCGTCCTGCGGCTGAACGGCGCCTCGGCTGCCTCGGTCGCCTCAGTACTCATGCCCAGGCATCCCGGAAGGCGAAGCGCTCGTAGGCGCCGCGCGCCTGCCGCCACCCCTCGGCGCCGACCGGACGGCGGGCAAACAGCGCCGCCTCGACGATGCGCGCGATCTCGCTGAAGGCGGTGCGGGGGCGGCTCGGGATCGAACTCGCCGCGGCGATGTCGCGCGCGGTCAGCGACGGGCGCAGGAAGTCGGGCAGGCGGGTGGCGATGTCGGCGACGCTGCGGCGCAAAAGAAGATGCACCGCCTCGTCATAGTCGCCGCGCGCCGCGAGCGCATCGGCCTCGGAGAGCAGGATTTGCGCAGCCCCGGCATCCGGGCGCCATTCCTCTTTCACCTCATCCTCCTTGCGGGCGCGCCGCCATGGCAGCCGCCAGGCGACACCGTTCGCCTCGAGGACGAGCAGGAAAGCAATGATCGCGACGCCGGTGATCACCGCGCCCCAGAACAGATAGATCATGTAGGGGCCGAGCTTCGCCAGGGCTTCCAGCAAAGGCTTCAGCCATTCCGGCGGTTCCGGCCGCACCAGCGTCGGCAGGTCGAACTGGATCGAATCATCCGCCAGCAACTGCTTATGCATCCTGGCCAGCCATTCGGCGTCGGCCGTGCCCGGTTCTGTCACCCGCGCGTTCCCCCTGCAACCTGCGGTTCGGCTCCGACACTGGCAATATGCCTAGACAATTGCAAGTGCACTGGACGCGGCCGATCAATCTTGGCAAATTTACTTTGAAGTTGCCGAATTGATGCGGCGGCGACTCGGGGGAAACTATCATGACCACTGCGACATTGGGACGACCCGGCAGATTCGAGATCGGCAGGGTGTTCAACACCACTTTTGGTGTGATCACGCGCAACATCGGACTTTGCGTGGGGTTGGCGTTCATTTTTTCGGGCGTGCCGGCATTCCTGTTCCAGCTTTGGAACGAAACGCACGTGGCCAATCTGGCTGCCGGCGATCCTTCCAATCTCGCACTGAACAATCCGGAGCTGGCGATCCGTGACTCGCTCCTCACCGTCGTTTTTGCGCTTGTCTATTTCCTGCTGTCGCTGATGCTGCAGTCGGCCCTGGTCAGGGCAACGATCGAGGATCTGAACGGCAAGAAACCGGATTTTGGGGACAGCGTGCAGATCGCCCTTCAATGCCTTCTGCCGACGATCGGCATTGGCATTCTGGTCGCGCTCGGCGCGGGCCTTGCCTCCCTGTTGCTGCTGGTTCCAGGCATCATCTTGTGGCTCGGCTGGTCGGTCTCGGTGCCGGTCCTGGTGCAGGAGCGTCTCGGCGTGTTCGGGTCCATGTCGCGCAGCCGCGTGCTGATCAAAGGCAACCGCTGGTCGCTCTTCGGCCTGTTCGTGATCCTTGGGATCCTGGCCATGGTTATCCAGGCTGTGCTTGGCACCGTCGTCTATATCTTTGGCGGCATCATTGGCTCCGTGCTCGGCGCCGCGGTTTCGGCCGTGATGGCAACGATCATGTCGACGGCCACCGCTGTCAGCTATGTCGAGCTGCGCCAGGCCAAGGAAGGCACCAGCGTGGAAGAGCTGGCGGAAATCTTCTCCTAGCGGACGGAAGTTGTGCCGTTGGGAGCGCAGGGGCCAAGTGAAAAATTCCGGCTGGGGAGGGTAATCGGCAATGCCGCCGCCTTCCTGCGGCGGAATGCGATCTTCTCGATCGCAGCAGGCACGCTCTTCTTCGCCTTGCCGCTGGCGCTGATCAATCTATCGACCAGATACTGGCCCACGCTGGCGTTTCATTTGGGTGCGATTGGCAGCGGCCCCTGGCCAATGTCGGTCAACTTGGGTTTCAGCATGGCGTCGGGGTTGATCGGTGCGGTGCCGAACCTTGTCGGCCAGGCGGTTTTGTCGAAGGCCGTGGCTGGCGAAATCAATGGCAATCGTCCATCGGTTGCAAGCTGCGTTCAGACCGCGCTCCAGCACATTTTTCCGGTGCTGGGCATAGGTTACACGATTTACCTCGTTGTTTTTGTCGCACGATCCGGGTCGGCTGCGGTTGAACTATCCTATTCGCCTCAAGCGGGAGGCCTGGTGTTTCTGCTGTTGATCGTGCCGTGTATTGTGTGGGGAGTGGCAATTTCGGTTGCGGTTCCTGTTTCCGTGGAGGAGGGGCTAGGCACGGTCGCTTCGATGTCGCGCAGCCGCGACCTGACGAAAGGGTACCGCTGGTGGATTTTCGGCTTGATCTCGGTTGTCGTCATTGGGCTGCTACTAGGCCTGCGGCTGGCCACTGAGTTAGGACTTACCTTTGTATCGCTGCAAAGCCTTTCGCCGCTGGCGATAGTCCTGCTCACATTCCAGGGGGCGATGGTGTCGGCGATCATCTGGACGGTGCTTTCGATCATTCTCGCAACGACCTATGCCGAACTGCGGCAGGTCAAGGAAGGCCCTGGCGCCGACGAACTGGCGGAGATTTTCTCGTAGCCGATAAGGGCTGCACCCGGTCAAGTCGTCGCAGCAGTCGGTCACAACAGGCTTGTCCGGCACAGCATGACGAGGTGATCGACATGTCTGTCTTGGCGACCGCCGCGGCGAGTTTCGCTTGCAAGTCAGGCAGTTCCGAGCCGGCTGGAAGCCGGTCAGGCGCAATCTGTGCTGAAATGCGGCTGCTTGGCAAATTAGCAAACGGCCGGCGCGGCTTTGAACGTCGCGCCGGCTAGCTCAGTCCTGGGAGGATCAGCTTTCCAGCCAGACCTTCTCGAAATGCTGCTCGAGCGCCTGGTGCTGCTCGCAGCCATGCACACCCTTGCGGTAGGTGCGGTAGACCGAGCGCCAGTAGGGTTGGATGATGATGCCGGAGTCTCGCAAATTCTGCTCGATCTTGGCCATGATCTCCTTGCGCTGGGCGGCGTCGGGCGTCGCCAGCGCCTTGTCGAGAAGCTCGTCGAACTCCTTGTTCGAATAGGCGCTTTCGTTCCAGGCGGCGCCCGATTTGTAGGCGAGCGCCAGCACCTGGACGCCGAGCGGACGGCCGAGCCATTCGGTGCAGGAATAGGGGAACTTGCTCCAGTCGTTCCAGAAGGTCGCGGCCGGCAGCACGGTGCGCTTGATCTTCAGGCCCGCCTCGCGGATCTGCGCCGCGATCACATCGGCGGTGCTCTTCTGCCACTCGACGTCGACCGAGATCAGCTCATATTCGTGGTCGGCCTTGCCGGCTTCGGCGAGCAGCTTCTTGGCCGCCTCGACATCGCGCTTGGCCGGGCCGATATCGGCGAATTCAGGATGCATCGGGCCGACATGGTGGTTGTCGGCGGGCTTGCCCCTGCCGTCGAGGCCGAGCTTCAGCACCGCCGCATTGTCGACCGCGAGCTGGGCGGCGCGGCGCACCTTGACGTCGTCATAGGGCGCGTTGCCGACGTTGAAACGCGCGACGATGGTCGAGCCGGTGGCGATCTCGGAATTCTGCAGCCCCATCTGGTTAGTCTGCGACACCGCGTCCGAGGCGGTCTCGTGATCGGTGTCGATCTCGCCGGATTCGAAGGCCGACAGCATGGCGTTGGGATCGGAGCCGTAGTCGACCCATTTGATGCCGTCGAGATAGAAATCACCCTTCCACCAGGGCTTGTCCTTGCGCTTCACCTCGGCGCCGGTCTCGGCATCCCAGCTGAGCAGCTCGCAGGGGCCGGTGGTAATGGCCAAAGCCTTCTTCGGGTCGGCGTCGCCGTCATAGGAGCGATGCATGATCAGCGCCGGATAGTCGGCCATGCCGGCGACCAGCGAGATGTCGGGCTTGGGCAGGTTGAGCTTGACGGTATAGTCGTCGACCTTCTGGATACCGCCGTCGACCGGCTTCTTGGTGTCCGCGTTGACCAGCGCGCCCATGCGCGCGGCGACCGAATTGCCGGCGACCGAGGCATCGCACCAGCGGTTGAGGTTGTGGATCACGTCGTCGGCGTTGAACGCGTCGCCGTTCGACCAGGTGATGCCCTTGCGCACGTGAAGCGTGATCGTCTTGGCGTCGTCGCTGGTCTCCCAGCTTTCGAGCAGCCACGGCTCGAAGGTGAAGTCGGTTTTCCAGCGCACCAGATATTCGTTGCAGTGGCGCGCGACATTCGACATTTCGACGCCGTCGAAGGTGCGCGGATCCTTGAAGCCCTTGACGTTCATGGCGACGCGGAGCACGCCGCCCTTTTTAGGCTCCTCGGCGCGGGCAGGCGAGGGGGTAAGCCCGCCGAGCGCCAGGGCACCGGCGGCGCTGACGCCCAAGCCGGCCATAAGCGCCAGATATTCGCGCCGGCTGATCGCGCCTTTCCTGAAATCGTCGGCGGTCGGCTTGGCCCGCGGGTGCAGTTTTCTGTCGGTCAGCATGAATTTCATCATCGTTCCCTCTGTTGTTGGTGCAAGTCGCCCGCGCAGCGGTTTTGGGGCAACGACATGCACGAAAACCCAGCGGACGCCCCGAGTTCGCTGAGCGCGGGCGCGGATGCGACCGCCGGAGAGCCGTTGCCTGCCCAGCGATGATAGGTCTGCTTTCCGCGGCGAAATGTTTGGTTTTCCGCAGTTCTTGTGCGCTGTTCCGCAGGTGATCTCCCCCCTTGAGGGGGAGATGTCGCCGAAGGCGACAGAGGGGGTCGCCGCGCGTGAAGCGCCGGCCCCTTTCGCTATGAGAGAGAACGTCGGCAATTTATGCGGGACGACCCCCTCTGGCC
>NZ_RZSL01000042.1:0-21446 GCF_003997355.1 Mesorhizobium sp. M1E.F.Ca.ET.041.01.1.1
CACGGGAGGCATGAACATCCGCAAGGGATTTTCGGCCGAATTCGCCGGCTCCGAGAGCTCCAGGGACACGCATTTCGAGGTCACCGGGCCGGTGGTGACCGACCTGTTCTCGGTGGCGGCCGAGGACTGGCGCTTCGCCGGCAACGAGGCGCTGAAGGGCGATGTCTGGCAAGTCGAACGAAACGCGCCGCCGCCCGGTCAGCCGATGTTGGTCCGGGCCGTGGCGACGGGGCCGGACGCCTCGAACGAAACCAACCACAAGCTGCTGATGGGGGCGTTTTCGGTCGCCCGCAAATCGATCCGCATCATGTCGCCCTATTTCCTGCCGGACCGTGAGCTGATCAGCGCGCTGACCACGGCCGGCCGGCGCGGCGTCGAGATCGACATCGTGGTGCCGGCGGTGAACAACCTTTTCCTCGTCGACCATGCCATGACGGCGCAGTTCGACCAGGTTCTGAAGAATTACTGCCGGGTCTGGCGCCACAACGGCCCGTTCGATCATTCGAAACTGATGGCTATCGACGGCGTGTGGGCCTATGTCGGCTCGTCCAATCTCGACGCCCGGTCGCTCAGGCTGAATTTCGAGATCGACATGGAGGTCCTGGATGCCAATTTCGCCGGAGAGATCGATGCCCGCATCGGCGCAGCGATCGCTGCCGCCCAACCGGTAACACTGCAGACGCTGATGGCCCGGCCGTTCGTCATTCGCGTTTTCGACCGATTGCTGTGGCTGGGATCGCCCTATCTATAGACGAGGAAGACGAGCAGCAGACATATGGACAGAAACCGACGCAGCCTTCCGGAGACCGTGCTCCTGTCGATCCGCGGCAGAAATGCACGCAAGGCAATGTCGACGCCCCGCAAGCGGGTGAACGGCGCCGAGATGGTGGTCGCCTCCTACAATGTTCACAAATGCATCGGCACCGACCGCAAATTCGACCCCGAGCGGACCGCGCGCGTGATCCGGGAAATCAGCCCCGATGTGATCGCATTGCAGGAGGCCGATAACCGCTTCGGCGACCGCGCCGGGTTGCTCGACCTTGCGCACCTCGAACTGGAAACAGGTCTGGTGCCGGTGCCGGTTCTCGGAAACGGCAAGGGCCATGGCTGGCGCGGCAACGTGCTTCTGTTCAAGCGCGGCACCGTGCGCGATGTGCACCAGATCAAGCTGCCCGGCCTGGAGCCGCGCGGGGCGCTGGTCGCCGAGATCGATCTCGACGAGAGCCGGACGCTGCGCGTCATCGCGGCCCATCTCGGGCTGTTGCGCCGCTCGCGCTCGGAACAGGCCCGCGTCGTGCTCGATATCATGAGCAGCGCGGATGAAAGGCCGACGCTTTTGCTCGGCGACCTGAACGAGTGGCGATTGGGCAACCGCTCGGCGCTCAACACGCTGCACACGACGTTCGGCCACACGCCTCCTGCCGTGCCTACCTTCCCGTCCGGCCTGCCGGTGCTGGCGCTCGACCGGATCATGGGCAACCGGAACGGCATGGTTTCGGCGGTGGAGGCGCATGACACGCCGCTGTCGCGGGTCGCCTCCGATCACCTGCCGCTGACGGCTTACGTGCATCTATAGCGAAGTCAGGCCCTGGCCGCAGCGTGGCTGGCGGTCGGCGCCATTGGCGGCCCGATGATTTCGGCCTCATAGCGAGCGCTCACACGCTTGAGAGCCTCGATGTCCGGCGGCGTTGCCGGCGGCAATCCTTCCGCCTCGGCCGGCCGTCCGCCGTCGATGAAAACGCCCTCCCCGCCACCCGGCGTCAGCAGCGTCAGCATCCGTACCGGCTTGTCGCCTTCGACCACAAAAGTGTGGGGAACGTTTCTCGGCAGGAACACGAATGAACCCGCAGTAGCCCGGAAGATGCGATCGCCGCATTTCATCGTCAATTCCCCTTCCATCACATAGAAGGACTCGTCCTCGCGGTGATGGACGTGCAACGGCGGCGAGAAACCCGGCGCGATCAGAGATTCCAGCAGGCCGAAGGCGCCTCCGGTGTCCTCGGCAAGAGCCTTTACGGTCATGCGGTTTCTCAGAAACCAGATTGCTTCCCCCTCACCCGGCCCCAGGAAACGAGCGTGATCGGCGGTATGGCTGGAGATTGTCATGAAAGCCCCTTTCAATGTGCTTGATGTCTATATTGCACTCTTGTGCAATTAATGCACTTCGGTATACTCAGCTTGCATGAATGTCAATCAGCACCCTCGCGCCGCACAGAAGCGACGCACCCGCAAGGCGATCGTCGACGCCGCGATCGCGCTGCTCGCCCGCGGCGAGACGCCGACCGTCAACGACGTGGCGGCCGCGGCCGACGTGTCGCGGCGGACCGTCTATCTCTACTTCCCGAGCTTCGATCAGCTGCTGCTCGACGCGACCGTCGGCGCGCTCGCCCAAGCGTCGGTCGATCGCGCCATCGAACAGGCGAGCGATGACAGCGGGGCCCGCGTGGAGCATCTGGTCCGCGCGCTGCACCACGTCAGTCCCGAAGTTGAAAAGCTCGGCCGCTCGCTGATCAAGCTCACGGTCGATGGAGAACCGCCAGCAGAGGGCGCGCCGCGCCGTGGCTACCGCCGGATCGAATGGATCGAGCAGGCTTTGTCGCCGTTGCGGGATCGGCTGGACCCGACGCGCTGGAACCAGCTCGTTGGGGCGCTTGCCATGGTGATCGGCTGGGAGGCGCTTATCGTCCAGCGCGATGTCTGCGGCCTCGGCGTCGCGGAGGGCGAAGCCCTATCGGTGTGGGCAGCAAACGCATTTGTGCGGGCCGCGCTTGAGGATGAGCGCAATGCCGGCGCTCCGGCATCGCGAAGTTAAGAGTTCGGAAGGCCGGCTCGCGCCAGCATTTCGAGAAACCGGGCGTGATGCTCATCCTTCACATAGCGCGGCATAAAACCGGGACAGACATTGCCCAGGTTGAGATGTGGAAGCTGCGACAGGCAATGATGGATGGCGCGTGAGGCTTCCTCATTGTTGCCGGTCGCCGAAGCAGCAGCCGCCCAGTAAAGGGCGCCGCGGACGAAACCCGGCTTTGTCCTGACCACCCTGCGGGCGACTTCGAGCGCCCGGCGGTCGTCGCCGCCGGCGAACAGCGCCACAGTCAGGCCATGATGGCGCCAGAAGTCAATGGCGTCGTGCGCGCCGAGCCGGATCGCTTCATTGGCCTCGCGCAGCGCCTCGCTCACCTGGCCGCGCAGGCCGTAGAGCTCGCCGAGATCGCCGTGGCCGCTCGGATAGCTCGGGTTGAGGCTGACCGCGTGACGGCATTCGACGATCGCCTCGTCGATCCGGCCGTCGCGCAAATAGGCAAAAGACAGGATGCAACGGGCGATTTCATCATCCGGCACGGCCCTTACCGCGTCTTCGGCAAGCCGGATCGCATTGTCGATGTGCTCGCGCTTGCCAGGCAGCGCACCAAATGCAAGTCCCATCGTGATCGCGATCGAGAGTGTCCGCTTTGCCCGAGCATTTTCGGGCGCAATCGACAGGGCCTTTTCGGCGAGTTCCTTCGACACCAGGAGCGAGTCCCGTGTCATCTCGAAGTACTTCATCAGAGCTTCATTCACCAACCTGCGCACTTCGGGGGTGCCCGGCGGGCTCTTGTCGCGGACCTTCCAATTGGTCAGTTGAAGTTCGAGGCTGACCGCCAGCACAACCGCCTGCGCGATCCTGTCCTGGAATTCGAGCGCGTCCTGCGAGTGGCCATCGAATTTCTGTGCCCAGATATTGTGGCCATCGGCGGCGTCGACCAACTGAACATTCACCCTCAGTTCGTCCCCGGACCTCTGGATGCTGCCGTTGAGCATGTAGCGGGCACGCGGGGCTGTCGTCGCCTTGGATTCCTCGCCGCCCTTCTCAAGCGGCGGGAGGCCGGAGAGCACGACGTAGTCGGCCACCTCGGAAAGCGCCGTGGTGATGTCATGGACCAGGCCCTTGGCGAAAAAATCGTCGCCGCGCTCGCCCGTCAGATTGACGAAGTCGGCGACGCTGATGGATGGACGCCCCAGGCGCTGACCGCCCGGAACACCGTTTGTCGATTGCTGGCTTGATGAAATATCGGCGACAGAAAGAGATTGCCAAAGCGCTCTCGTCTCCGGGCTGACGTCGACACCGAACTCGTTCTTCAACACGCTTCTGCAAGCTTCGAACGTTCGCTGGGCCTTGTCTCGCCGGCCGCACGCCACGAGCAGCTCCATCTTCAGGCGGTAGGACTCCTCTCGAGTCGGCTCCATGGCCAGAATTCGATCAGCCACGGCCAGTCCGCTTTCACCGTCCACGAGACGAGCGAGCTTTTCCAATGACTGAATCGCGCGGCTCAGCAGCCTTTCACGTTCCGATGCCGCCCAATCATCGAAAGCGTTGCTCCCGACATAAAAGCCATCGAGAAACGGCCCGGTGTAAAGCGCCAGGGCAGTTTCGAGATCCGGTGCAGAACGTGCCGACAGACCGGTTTCAAAATCCTCGACGTCAACCCGTACGGCGTCAGGCCTGAGGCCGATCAGGTCCTTGCGGGCGTGAAGGATATCCATGCCTGCTCGCGACAGATCCCGTCGCAGGACGCTGAGCGTTTGACGCAGACTGTTGCGCGAGTGTTCGCTGTCGCTGTCGCTCCACAAGAGATCAGCCAGCCGTTCCCTTGGCGCGGCCATGCTTGGGCAGCGGGCCAGATAAGCGAGGATCGCCGGGCCTCGTTTTCCGGTCAACCAAACCGGACCGCCAGCTTCCTTTTCAATCTGGAAACCGCCGAGGAGTGAGATTCTGCCGACAGCGCAGCTGTCCCAACTTGCCATTGCTTAGGGCCCCGAGCCTGACGGAATCCTAACTCAAAACTAACGCTTCGCAAACCGTAAGACCGCGCCTTCAAGCGCTGTCGTGACGGCAAATCAACTAGAGTGCTGCCACGGAGGCGTAGGGCGGTGACATGCAGCCGGCGCCGCTGATCGTTCGGCCAGATTTCGGGCGACTCCTGCTGCATATGAACAACTCGATTCTATCTCTAAATAGAATTGAAAATAATAAATTATAAGGCCAGACAGCAACCAATGACTCTACTTACGCGAATCTGGCTTTCCTTAACTATTGTCCTTACTATTGTCATTACCGTCTTGTCTGTTCTTGTAAAATTACAGAATGAAGCCGTCTATTCGCAGCTTTTGCGACAACGCCTTTCGGTCATCGCAGCGGCAACCGCCGCCCCTTTCAGGTCGGTCTCGGAGTTGGGTCTGCCGATCGCTACGATACGCAATGCAGAGGCCCTGCTGAACCGGGCCTCTCAGACAGACCCGGCCATCTCCAACATCGTGTTGCTCGATCTATCGGGCAAGGTCGTCTGGTCGGTGTCGGACGTGCCCATTCCATTCACCGCGCGGCAAATGGGGCGCGCCATGGAAGAGGGCTCAAATGGCATGTGGGATCTTGAGACGGCAGCCGCATTGGTCAGCGGCGCGAGCATACTGGACGAGAGCGGTGAACCGTCAGGTGCATTAGCAGTCATCTACCCGACGGAGGAATTGCGGACGCACAATAGCCTGATCAGTTCGCAGATCCGGATGTCGGCGGCAGCACTCCTGGCCGGATTCTCGGCACTGGCCTACTTTGCGCTGCGCTACCGGCTGCGCGCGACCGTTCAAACCCTCGACGATATCGCCAGCCACGCCGAAGATGACACCATAGTGGCGGGCCGCGATTTTGCCGATTTTCACACCGCACTTGTCGCCGGCACCGCAAAATACCGCATGGCACTGGCGAACCTTACGGCGCTGATGCCAGCCGACCGCGGAGGCATTCCACCGGCAGGCGTGCAGAGCGCTGACGTGATCTCGGTTCCTGACTGCCCCATGGCTATTGCAGTGTCGCGGAGGCTTACGCTGCTCATTGCGGCCCTGGTATTGGGGGTAACCGTGTCGCTCGGCGCCGTCGCCTACCGGAGCATAGATCAATCCTTCGCCCCCGAACTTGAAAGACGTACAAAGCTTATCGGCACCATAGCCAATGACGCCATCGCCCGCACGCTCCAGGCCGGCGTGTCGCTCGACATGATGGTTGGGGGACGGGATTTCTTCAGATCCCTGCTTCACGACTTTCCCGAAATCTCCTACTTCGCCCTTGTCACCAACCGCCCTATCCTGGAGGCGGGCGATCGGCCCCCGACGGCTACGACGCGTGAGACCGGGACCGTGGTGCCGATCGTCGTCGACGGCAAGGCGATCGCCAATCTCGTCGTCATCAAGAATGCCGGCTACCTGTCGCGCGAGTTCCGGGATGTGGTCCTCGACCTCCTGGTCGTGACTTTGGTCACAATTCTTTTGGCGGTCGAACTGGTCTCGGTCATGACCAACCACTCGCTGGCCGCACCGCTGAACCGCCTCGACTACATTCTGAAGCTGCAGGCGGCCGGTGATTTCTCCCGCAGCATACTGGCACACGGGATCAGCGCCGTCGATCGGCTGGGCCAAGCCCTTTCTTTGAGGGCGGAGCGGCTTGGCGCAATGATGGCGGCCGTTCGTGGACTGCCCGATGGCAACCGCGCCCTGCAATTGGAACCGGGTCTCATCATCCCGGCCGGCAGGCCGTTGATCATGAGGTTCTGCAGTCTCAGCGATGTGCGGCTTCCCCTGTTCCTGATCGCAGCGGCCGACTCCTTTTCGCTGTCGTTCTTTTCGCTTTATGTCCGCGACGCTGACAACCCGTTGACCTGGCTCAATCCAGGCATCGTCATCAGCTTGCCGCTGGCCGCCTATCTCATCGCCATCGTTGCCGGCTCACCCTATGCGCGACCGCTATCCAAGCGCTTTGGCCACCGCAATCTGTTCCTGTTTGCATCGATCCCAGCGGCTCTCGCCAACATTGGCTACTTTATTTCCAGCAATGTAGTGGAAATCATCTTTTTCAGTGTTCTCAGCGGCATTGGCTATGCCTTTGCTTCGCTCTCCTGCCAAGACTACGTCATCGACGCTGCCCCAAAGGAGCAACGCGGCCAGGCGCTCGGCCTGTTCCATGTGGCACTGTTCGGCGGCTTTTATGCCGGAACTGCATTGGGCGGCGTGATGGCCGACCGCCTGGGCGAGCGAAGCGTGTTCCTGGTCTGCGCAGCTTTGATCCTGACCTCGGCTGCCATGATCACCCAGATGCTGCCCGCAGCCAGCCAGGTTTCGGCGATGGCCAAAACGGGCGATCGCGCCAGCCTGGGGCAGTTGCTTGGAACGATGGCTGACGGGAAGTTCGCGACACTGCTGTTTGGCATTATCCTGCCCCAGACGATCCTCGATCAGGTCTTCATCTCGTACCTGCTGTCGCTGCAGATGAATGCGCTGGGCGCCTCCGCAGCCGATACCGGTCGTATGATGATGATCTATTTCCTCATGGTCATCCTGTCGGGGTCGCTTTACGGGCGGCTTCCGGCGGACAAGGTTCCGGCAGTGATCATCACCATAGCCGGAGCGCTGCTTGGCGGAGTGACGCTGCTCGCGGCGGCGGCGGTTACCACCAGCTGGACCATGGTAACTGCCGCAATCGGAACCGGTCTCGGCTACGGGCTGGTGACCGGGCCGCGGACGGCCACGGTGCTGGAATTGGCGGAAGGTCGGCTGGCCCATATCGGCTCGGAAAGACTCCTCGGCACGGTAAGGGTCATGGAGCGACTCGGCAGCGTGGCGGGCCTGATCGTCATTGCCGGCGTCGCAGGACGGTTTGGCTACTCCGCCGGAATGGGCCTCATCGCCGTTTTGGTCCTAGCCGGCGTTGGCACGTATTTTATCCACCACGTGGCGAGCCTCGGCTTGCCGATCATCGAGGGGAGGAAAGCATGAAATTCGCAAATCGCATGTTGATCGGGGCCGTTCTGGCTGCTTGCGTCGTTCTCCCGCCTCAGGCGGAAGCGGCGAAGAAGACTGTCGTGATGATCACCTGGCTGGGCTGCGAGGATGTCTGTAAAGGCGTGAAGGATTCGCTCGAGGAAAAGAAAGTCGATGTCAGCTTCGTCGTTGACGATGCGGCACAGGACAAGAGCAAGCTGCCCGGCTTCATCAAGGACGCACGCCAGCGCAAGGCCGACGTGGTGGTCACCTGGGGCACAAAGACCACGCTCGGCATGGTCGGCACGTTGAAGGATCAGCAGAATCCCGAATTTCTCAACGACATCCCGGTGGTGTTCACCGTCGTGGCCGACCCGGTCGGGGCGGGCATCATCGAGAGCTACGACAAAACAGGCCGCGCCAATGTGACCGGCACCCGAAACAGGGTCCCCGAAAGCGTCAACATCAAGAGCATCAAGCGCTACCTGCCGAGTTTCGACCATCTGGGTCTCCTGTTCGATCGCAGCGAGCCCAACTCCGTGAAGAAGATGGAGGAACTGACGGCATTGTCGCAGAAAATGAAGTTCGCTTTCGATGCCTTGCCGCTCCCGGCACTTCCAGACGGCTCACCGGATCCAGCCAAGCTTCCGGGCGCCGCCGCCCAGTTGAAACAAGCCGGCGTGCAGTTCGTCTATCTGGGGTCGAGCACGTTCCTGGAGAAGAACGCCGACGCCTTCACCAATGCTGCCGTGGCTAACGGCCTGCCAGTTCTCAGCCCCTACGAGCATCTGGTCGGCGAGTCCCAAGCGCTGATGTCGGTGGCCGCCCGCGACTACGACGTCGGCAAGCTTGCGGGAGACCAAGTGGCCAAGATCCTGATGGAGAACGCCAAGCCCGGCGACATGCCGGTCGTAGCTATCGACAAGTTTGCCTATCTGGTGAACATGAAGGTTGCCAGGAAGCTCAACCTGCTCCCGCCGGTTGAGTTCCTGCAATTTGTAGAGAAGGTGGAGTAGCTTTGGAGGAACTGCCCGCCTCCTTCTCCAGATTCTAACTCAAAACTAACGCTGTGGAACCTCCGGGGCCCCGCCTCCAAGCGCGGCCGTGACGATACATCAATTAGGCTTCGCTGAATTAGGGATGACTGAAACCTGCCACAGGTTTCCGGTCCGGGGGTGCGGCGGATGTCGAAGCTCACAGCCAACTTGCTCCTGCTTGCGGACGCAGCCTTCTGTCGCGCACAGGCGCGCGGCGGATTTCCTGCGTCGCCGGACCGGCAAGCCGGAAAGCGTGCCCATTCCTTGCTGAGACTGGCGACGCTCGCCGCCGCGGCGTTTTGGGCGCCGGCCACGCAGGCCGCCAACGTCGATAGCGCGAAGATGAACGTCGACGTCGCCGTGGTCTTCGCCGTCGACTTCTCCTCCTCGATCGATCCCAAGATCGCCGACCTGCAGCGCGAGGGGCATGCCGCGGCGCTCACCTCGCCCGAGATCATCAGCGCCATCTCCCAGAATTACATCGGCTGCATCGGCGTGGCCTATTTCGAATGGTCGAGCCCCGGCTACTCGCGCACCGTGCTGCCTTGGACGCGCATCTGCGGCCTGGAAGACGCCAAGGCAGCAGCGTCGGTGATCAGAGGAAAAGGCGATACCGGCTACCTCCGTCGAGGCCGGGGCGGGACTTCGGTTTCGGCGGCAATCGACGTCGGAAGCCTTCTACTCGGGGAGTTTCCCGGAAATGCCATGAAGAAGGTGATCGATATCTCCTCCAACGGCGAGAACAATGACGGGCTGCCCGTCCAGCCGAGCCGGGAAAACGCCATCGCCAGGGGATACACGATCAACGCGATCGCCATTCCGGCGGACGACGAGGATTCCGCCCAACCGCTGGCATCCTACTTTGCGCGATCCGTCATCGGAGGCTCACAAGCTTTCGTGATATCACCGAAGGGAGCGCACGACTACGTCACGGCCCTTCGGCGCAAGCTGGTGACCGAAGTCAGCATGAATGTCGGCACAAATGTCCCGGCAACCGACGCAGCGGCCATCGTCACTGACATTCAATAGGCTTGCACGGCCTTCCCTGATGAGGACTTGCCGGCGGCGTTTGCATTTACGCCCGACGCAAACCGCCGCCGCCGGCCCTCAGCCCTCCCTCAGCCAGACCAGCATCTCGCCGGGATCGCGATTGTCCCAGGCGAAATACGGCACGGCCTTGAGCTTCGTCTCTTCGGTCGCCGGCGGCTCGGCGCGGTAGAGATCGCCGCCCCAGTCGTCCGCCCCTGCCCGGCTGCCGATCGCCGAGAGGGTGACGATGCCGCCGAGCAGGTTCGGCTCGGCATGCGCCTCGAGCCTGGCCTCGCGCGGCAGGGCGATGCGATGCAGCCCGCCGCCATTGTCGGTTTCCTCGACGCAGTAGATCAGCGGGCCGCGCGCCAGCGCCACGCGGCCGATGTCTTGCCGCACGTGTGGATTGGCAAAGAGGCGCGCCATCGACATTTCGAGGTCGAGCTCGACCCTGTCGCCCCGGCGCCATTCGCGCCGGACCGCGGCGTAGCCGTCGCTCGTCGCCGTATCGAGATCGACCAACTTGCCATTCACCTGCAGCGCAGCCTTGCGGCACCAGGCGGGCACGCGCAGGTAAAGCGTGAACTCGACCGGCGTCTCGGCCTCGATCTCGATCGCGACCGCGCCGTCCCAGGGATAGTTGCTGGTCTGGACGAGGCTGACCGGCCGGCCGGCGATCTCGAAGCGCGCCGTCGAGTCGCCATAGAGGTGCACGGCCAGAGCATCATCGGCGAGGCCGTAGAAATAGCTGCCGATGGAGGCCACCATGCGGCCGATATTGGGCGGGCAGCACGGGCAGCGGTGCCACTTCCAGCGGTGGTGGCCGCCCCGGCTTTCCAGCGGGTTCTCGTAGAAGAACAGCGAACCGTCGAGCGACAGGCCCGAGATCGAGCCGTTGTACAGCGCGCGCTCCATCATGTCGGCGTAGCTGGCGTTCGGCCCCATGCCGAGCATGCGGCTCGCCCAGAACACCAGGCCGACCGAGGCGCAGGTCTCGGCATAGGCGGTCTCGTTGGGCAGGTCGTAGTCGCTGGTGAAGCCTTCATTGTGCGCTGATGGCCCGAGGCCGCCGGTGACATAGAGGCTCTTGGTCGTCAAATCGTCCCACAGCCTGTCGAGTGCCGCGCGCAAGCTGTCGTCGCCATATTCGGTCGCAATGTCGGCCATGCCGGAGAAGAGGTACATCGCCCTGACCGCGTGGCCGACGACCTTATCCTGCTCGCGCACCGGCTTGTGCGACTGATTGTATTCGTAGGTCTTGAAATGATAGGCCTTCGGGTCGGCGCCGCGGGCGCGCGCCTCCTCGTCGAAATAATGCGGCTGCTGGCCACGCTGGTCGATGAAATATTTGGCGAGCTCCATGTATTTCTTCTCGCCCGTCGCTCGCGCCAGCTTGACCAGCGCCAGCTCGATCTCCTCATGGCCGCAGTAGCCCTTCCTTTTGCCGGGTTCCGGGCCGAACATCGAGGCGATGTGGTCGGCATAGCGGCACATGATGTCGAGCAGCTTGCGCTTTCCCGTCGCCTGGTAGTAGGCGACGGCGCCCTCGATCAGATGGCCGGCGCAATAGAGCTCGTGGCAGTCGCGCAGGTTGGTCCAGCGCAGGCCGGGCTGGATGCGCTGGTACCAGCTCGATAGATAGCCGTCCGGCTGCTGCAGCTTGCCGTACATGTCGATGACGGCATCGATCTTCTTTTCCAATTCCGGATTGCGGCGACGGTAGAGCGAATAGGCCGCGGTCTCGATAGTCTTGCCCCAGTCGGAATCCCAGAACATCTGCGTCGTCACCGTCGATCCGGTGAACTCGGCGCCCTGGGCGCCCGCCTCATCCGGCGACGGCGAATGGAACGGAATGACGACGCCCGGCGACGGCCGGTCCGGATCGATCTGCTCCAGCATGCGAGCCTCGACGCAGCGGTCGTAGAGGATGCCGGCGGTCTTGGCGGCCACCGCATCGACACGATCGCCCCAGAAGCCGCGGACATCGACCTGCGGCACCGGCAACGGCCGGAAGGCGAGCTTCGGCTTGGCAGTGTCGGTTGCGGCGGCGTGCTGCGATGCGGTCATAACGTCACTCCATTCGAATGCGGCAAATCATTTGACGGCCCCGGCCATCAGGCCGCGGATGTAGAAGCGCTGCAGCGCCAGGAACAGGATCAGGCAGGGCACCATCATCACCGTGACACCCGCCTGCACCGCGCCCCAGTCGATGGCGCCGAAGCGGCCGGACTGGAGCGCGGTCATCATCACTGGCAGGGTGAATTTGGACTGGTCGGTCATCAGCACGAGTGCGGCCAGGAACTCGTTCCAGGCGCCGAGGAAGGCGAAGAGCGCGATGGTGACGACGCCCGGCCAGACCAGCGGCAGCATCACCTTGACCAGCATGGTGACGTTGTTGGCGCCATCCATGCGCGCGGCCTCCTCGATCTCGCGCGGCACGGCGTCGAAGGCGTTGCGCATCATGAAGATCGAGAACGGCAACTGCAGCGTGACGTAGACGCAGACGAGCCCCGTCAGCGTGTTGTGGAGGCCCAGTCTGGTCAGCACCAGGAAGATCGGCGTCAGGATCGACTGGAACGGGATCATGATCGTCGACAGGATGAGGACGAAGAAGAAATCCCGGAACGGGAAGCGGAAACGCGAGAAGCCGTAGCCGGCGAGCACGCTGACCAGCACCGAGAGCAACACCGTCATTGCCGAGACATAGATACTGTTCTGCGCCGAGGCCCAGAGCCCGTCGCCGAAGCTGTTCAGCGTCTGATAATTCTCGATCGAGAAGCCAGTGGTCGGCCAGGGCGGCAGCGGCGGCTGGCGCGCCTCCTGCGCCGGCTTGAAGGTCGACAGCACGGTCCAGACGATCGGCGCCAGGAACAGCACCGAGGCGATGATGCCGGTGGAATGCCTGGCGAGGTTGAAGGCCGCCTTGCGGTTCTGTGACATCGCCTCGGCCATCAGTCGAGCCCCTCGGGCTTGCGCAGCAGCCAGAGCTGGATGAGGCTGAGCGCCACCAGGATGACCAGCAGCACCATCGAGAGCGCGGCGCCGTAGCCCAGCTTGAACGACACGAAGGACTGGTTGAAGATCCAGTACACGGCCGTCAGCGTCTGGTTGCGCGGGCCGCCGCGCAGGATGATGTAGAACTGGTCGAAAGCGAGGATCGAGCCGGCGACCGACAGGATCAGCGCCAGCGCCAGCGTGCGGCGCATCAGCGGCAAGGTGATCGCCCTGAACCTCGCGAACGGCCCTGCCCCGTCGATGACGGCGGCCTCCTGCAGGTCCTGCGGGATCGACTGCAGCCCAGTCATCAGGATGATCATGGTGAAGCCGGCGACCTTCCAGACCACCATGGCGATGATCGACCAGAAGGCCGGCTGGAAGGTGGCGAGAAGATTGACCTTCTTCTCGGTCAGGCCGAGGTCGAAGGCGGCCGGGCTGAACAGGCCGGAATCGACATTCAAGAGCCATGACCAGAGCAGGCTCGCCGATGCGAATCCCACCACCGCCGGCATGAAGAAGGCGGTGCGGTAGAGATTGGTGAGCGGACGCGGCCGCTCGATGAAGATCGCCAGCGGAAAGGCGACGGCGAAGATCGCGATGGTGACGACCACCGTGTAGTAGAAGGTGAATTCGAGCGCGTTCCAGAAGCGGGTGTCGCGCAGGATCGCAAAGTAATTGTCGAGGCCGATGAAGGCATGCTCGCCCATTAGCGGCCAGTTGTGCAGCGACATCCACGCCGTCATGCCGAGCGGGATGACGAAGAAGATGGTGACGAGGGCCACCGCCGGCAGGACATAGAGCATGCCCATCCATTGCCGGCGGCTGACGCCGGCGCGCGTCCGGGCGAGAGCGGAGGTGGCGGTGATGGCGGTCATGGTTTCGCTCCGCCTTCTCCCCTTGTGGGGTCCGAAGGACGGGGCGAGACCCGTGGCTCGCCCCCGGGCGGTGGATCGGCGCGCAGCGCCGAGACGGATGAGGGGTGTTCCAGCGGAGTGAGACGCTGGCTTTCCCTGGAGCACCTCTCATCCGTCGCCTTCGGCGACACCTTCTCCCACGAGGGGAGAAGGGGAGCGCGAACCTCGCGATGCTCCGAACCGGCAATGCAAGTGAGCTTTCTCAACGCAATAGTCCTGTCATTCAGCGCGGCGTCCCCCTCCTCCTTGAGGGGACGGTCCGGCCGCAGGCCGGGGGTGGGGTCCTCCGTGAAGCGCGCCGACGGGGAGATAGCGTCGAGCACTTTGCGGGCGACCCCACCCGGACCTGCGGTCCGACCTCCCCTCGAGGGGGAGGTTAGGGCCGGCGCCTACTTCTGCGGCGCCTGGTCGATGATCGACTGCATGGTCTCCTGCGCGTTCGAAATTGCGCCGTCGACATCGTCGCCGAAGAACACCTCGTTGACCATCTGCGTCCACGGGCCGTTGGCGGAGTTGATCAGGTCGTTGAACACCACCGTATAGGGCGTGCGGCCCTTGGCCATCGCCTCGGCCGCCACCTGGTAGCGCGGATCGAGGTCCTTCAGCGCGTCCTTGGCGATGTCGCCGCGCACCGGCAGGCTGCCGTATTTGGCGAGGATGGTCTGGCCTTCCAGCGAATAGGCGAAGTCCAAAAACTCCTTCACCACGGCGATCTTCTTGGTGCCCTTGGTGACGACGAAATTGTCGCCGCCGGCGAAGGACGACCAGCCGCCATCCTTGCCCGGCAGGAAGGTGATGCCGTAGTCGACGTCGGGATATTGGGTGTTGAGCGCGCCGATGGCGAAGGCGCCGGACGGCGAGAGGCCGATCTTGCCTCCGGCGAAGGCGGCGAAGAAGTTGGCGCCGGTGTCGGTCTGCGCGCCTTCGGGCACCAGACCCTTCTTCACCATCGAGCGGTAGAGGTCGATGGCGCCGCGCAGCTGCGGGCTGTCGAGCGTCGCCTTCGAGCCATCCTCGGAGAGGATGTCGCCGCCCGAGGCCCAGATCAGCGGCGTGAAGGTGAAGATGTTGCAGCCGCCGCAATTGCCGGAGAAATAGAAGCCCTTGATGTCGCCGCCGAGCGCGTTGACCTTCTCGGCGTCGGCCTCGATCTCGGCCCAGTTGGCCGGCCCCTTCTCGGGATCGAGCCCCGCCTGCTTGAACAGCTTCTTGTTCCAGATCAGCACCGAGCTATCGGCCGAAAACGGCAGGCCGTAGATGCGGCCCTTGTAGGTGCCGGTCTTCACATGCGCCGGCGAGAGGCTCGCAAAATAGGGCAAGGATTTCGCCCAGTCGGTGATGTCCTCGAGCTGGCCGGCGGCGGAGAAGGACGGCGTGTAGATCAGGTCGAGCGACAGCGCATCGGGCGCGGTGCCGCCGGCGGCGGCGGCGCCGTATTTCGGGATGATCTCGGCGTTCGGGATGATGTCGAGCTTGATCTGGTCCTTATGCGCCTTGTTGAAGGCGTCGACGATGCGCGGCATGAAGTTCGAGCCGTCGGCGCGCACCCAGATGTTGGCGGTCTCGGCGGACGCCGCCTGCAGGCCGCCGCCGATCACGGCAGCGGCCAAGGCCAGCTTGGCAATCAAGGTCTTCACTTTATTCCTCCTCATGGTTCTCCTCCCGGTTTGGCCGTTGCGTGGCGGCCGTTTCGTTCGATGCCTCAACCGCCCGGCGGACGGCCGCATGACTGACGCACCACCAGCCGGCACGGCAGTTTCCTGATGCCCGGCGTGGCCGGCTGGCCGCCCACGAGCGAAAGCAGAGCGAGCCCGGCCTCGCGGCCGAGCGTCGAAAGATTCATGTCGACCGAGGTGAGCGGCGGGCGCGTCGCCTCGGCCACGATCTCCCAATTGTCGAAGCCGATGACGCCGACATCGTCGGGCACGCGAATGCCGCGCTCGCGCAGCGCGTCGATGACGCCGCGCGCGATCTGGTCGTTGCCGCAGAAGACGGCGTCCGGCGAGCCTTCCCTGCCCGCCTTGCCGAACAGTTTCGCCACCGCCTCGTGGCCCCAGCCTTCCGACCAGGCACCCAGCAGCGGCTTGGCTGTCGGCAAGCCGTGCTCCTCCAGCACATCGCGGTAAGCGTCGGCCCGCGTGTGCACCACCGCGAAGCTCTCCGGGCCGCTGACATGGGCGATGCGGCGCCGCCCGAGCCGCAAAAAGTGCTCGACCGCCAGCCGCGCGCCGCCGGCATCGTCGGAGACAAGGCCGACCGCGCCGGGATCGGGCTGGGTGAAGGCATAGACGACGGGCACGCGCAGATTGGAGAGGTCGACCGGCAGGTGGCGGTCGATGCGTTTTCCCGTGGCGATGATGCCGTCGACGCGCTTGTCGAGCATGGCCTCGACATGCAACTGGCCGAGCCGCGTGTCGTCCTCGACATTGCACAGGAACACCGACACGCCATTGTCGACCAGCGCATCCGAAACGCCCGCCATCAGCGGCAGCGAGAAGCGGCCATAAGTATCGTTGGTGAGCAGGCCGACGGTAAAGCTCCGCTTACGAAGTAGGCTCTGCGCCAGGCTGTTCGGCCGGAAACCGAGCCGCCGCGCCGTCTCGCGGATGCGCTCGCGCGTCTCGGCGGTCATGCGCCCCTGCCCGTTCAGCGCCTTGGACGCCGTCGCCACGCTGACGCCGGCCACGGCCGCCACCTCGCGCAGGGTGACCGGCGGCTTGGCGGAAACTGGCGCTGGCTCGGCGTCGGAAGACATGGTCGCGGCGAATTCCCTGAGTTGGGAAAAGGTTTTCTCTTACCGCCTGCGCGAAGATGACGGGTGAGATCAGCGGGCGCGGGGCGATTTGGGAAAAGGTTTTCTCAGAGGGAGATTAGATTGAAGATCGGCGTGAAGGCAAGGATTTTTTCGTGAAACCGACGACGTGATGAAGAGGCCTACGCTGTGAAAGCAGCACCCCCAAGCGAGTTTCAGGCCTATGCGCAGAGGGTGTCCGTTCCTGCACAAAACTGGGAAGTGTAAGTGCAGTCAGTAGCAACGCTACCTCCATGAAAGGTGGATATCCCATCTAATAGGCAAGTTAAATCGAGGTACGATTTACCCTGTTTTTCAGCCCTCAGTTGACTTCCTGGATAATAGACTGAATTGTTATGATGCCATCCGGGGTATAGATGGTGGGCCGAGGGGAGTAGCGTTGTGAGTTCGAGTGCCGGTGCGCTCGCACCTGTGATGACGCCGGTTGCGTTCATCAATAAGGGGAAAAAAGCCTCACTGACTGAGCGCCAAGCAGCTCAGGAACATTTCATCGATCTTTGCGCTCTCTTTGGCCATCCAACGCCGACTGAGGAAGATCCCAAAGGTCATTTCTTCGCATTCGAGAAAGGCGCGAACAAAGTGGCAGGTGGACGCGGCTTTGCCGACGTCTGGAAAAGAGGCCACTTTGCTTGGGAGTATAAGCGAAAGAACGGCAATCTCGATGACGCCCTTCTTCAACTTGTCCGCTACGCACCAGCTCTGCAAAGTCCGCCGCTACAAGTCGTCTGCGACATCGAGCGTTTCCGGATCCACACTGCATGGACGAATACGGTCCCAGTGACTTACGAGATCACGCTTGACGATCTGGCCGAGCCGGCTCCGCGCGAAATCCTGCGCAATGTCTTCTACGACCCCGAGAAACTGAAACCGACCAAGACGCGCGCCGCCGTGACGGCCGAGGCCGCAGACAAGTTCTCCACAATAGCGCTACGTCTGCAGGGGCGGGGCACGCCCGATGAAATTGCCCATTTCGTCAATCAGCTCGTGTTCTGCTTCTTCGCCCAAAGCGTGAAGCTGCTACCGGACGGATTATTCACGAAGCTACTACGGCGCTCCGCCGAGAACCCGGAGAGAGCAAGGGGTTATCTCGGCAAATTATTTGAGGCGATGGAAGGCGGTGGCGAGTTTGACCTCACCGAAATCGCCTGGTTCAACGGTGGTCTTTTCGATGGCCGCCGCGCTCTGCCACTCAACGACGGCGACATCGGGCTGTTGATTGCCGCCGACAGCCTCGACTGGAGTCTAATCGACCCGACAATTTTCGGAACACTGTTCGAGCGATTCCTCGACCCAGACAAGAGAGCGCAGATCGGAGCGCACTACACTGATCCAGATAAAATCATGAAGCTTGTTGACCCCGTAATTCTGAGGCCGCTTCGAGCAGAATGGGAGGTCGCCAAACAGCATATCGTCGCGTTATTGAACGGCGAAAACACGCCACCGATGCGCAAGAAACCGCACCGACGCATGACTCGAAAGGAAGCTGCGGAGGAAGTCCGCTCCCAATTCCTGGAACGACTTCGCAATCTGCGCATCCTCGATCCTGCATGCGGATCAGGGAATTTTCTCTATCTCGCCCTCCAGGGTGTCAAGGATATTGAAAACAGAGCCAATCTCGAGTGCGAGATACTCGGTCTCAGTCCGCAACTGCCGCTCGTCGGCCCAGAAATTCTTCGCGGAATCGAGATTAATACTCCGGCGGCAGAGCTTGCCCGAACTACAATCTGGATAGGCGATATCCAGTGGCAACTTCGCAACGGCATTCGTTCGAAATCTATTCCCATCCTGCGTAAGCTCAAAGCAATCGAGAAAGGTGATGCGCTCGTCACGACAGTCAATGACGAGACGAGAGAGGATAACAATCTAGAGGCTATGGCGGCCCGTCCGAAGTTTATCGCGACCGAATGGCCTGAGGCTGAATTTATCGTCGGCAACCCTCCATTCCTCGGCATACGGCTGATGCGCGAGGGTTTGGGTGACGAAATCGTGGATCGACTATTCGACGTTTATGATGGCCAAGTTTCCCGAGAAGCCGACCTTGTCTGTTATTGGTTTGACAAAGCGCGCGCTGCTCTGAAATCCGGACGCTCACAACGCGTCGGGCTAGTCGCCACCAACTCGATCCGTGGGGGTGCCAACCGAAAGGTCCTCGACCGGATCGCGGCCGAGAGCCGCATTTTTGAAGCCTGGAGTGATGAGCCGTGGATTGTCGACGGAGCGGCCGTTCGCGTGTCGCTCATATGCTTCGGCCAAGGTGAGGACCGGCTGCGGCTCGATGGCAACGATGTGCCGGAGATCAATCCAGATCTTACAGCCAGCGTCGCGAACCTCACGCGAGCTCGTCGGCTCGCCGAGAACCTCAACGTTGCATTCATGGGCGACACCAAGGGTGGTGCCTTTGATGTTCCGGGAACGCTTGCACGTGAATGGCTGCGGCTTCCTGTCAACCCCAACGGCAGGCCCAATTCCGATGTGTTGCGCCCTTGGCGCAACGGAATGGATATGACTCGTCGCGCGCGGGACATGTGGATTATCGATTTTGGGTGGGAGTTGTTAGAACAAGAAGCCTCCCTATACGAAGCTCCCTTCGAGTACGTGAAAGAGCATGTGTTTCCAGAAAGGGCCCAAAATCGACGAGATGCGTATCGCGAGCGCTGGTGGCGCCATGTTGAGCCTCGCCCTGCAATGTGGACTGCCCTTGCGAAGACACAGAGATACATAGCGACACCAACAGTTGCCAAACATCGCCTTTTCGTTCGACTGTCCCAGAAGATATGCCCTGATCACCAACTCATTGTGATTGCCCGCGACGATGATTTAACGTTTGGAGTGCTCCACTCGCGCTTTCACGAAGCATGGTCTTTGCGATTAGGAACTTGGCTCGGAGTTGGTAATGATCCTCGCTATACGCCCACAACCACGTTCGAAACCTTTCCATTCCCAGACGGCTTAACGCCGAACGTTCCCGCTAGACTCAACGCAAACGACCCTCGAGCAAGGGCTATTGCTGAAGCTGCTAGCCAGCTCGATCATCTCCGCAATGCTTGGCTCAATCCGGCCGATCTTGTCCATATAGAGTCTGAGGTCGTAGTCGGCTATCCAGATCAAGTTTCGCCTAACGATGCGGTCGCGGCAGCTACCCTTTCTGAACGGACTTTGACCAATCTCTACAACCAACGCCCGCAATGGCTTGTGGACGCACACCGCGAACTCGATACTGCTGTCGCCGCCGCCTATGGCTGGCCAGCCGACATTTCGGAAGAAGATGCTTTGGCAAGGCTGTTTGAGCTCAATCTGTCGCGTGCCGCGGCCGATACTGCATCCGGCTCTATGCGATCTGCAAAGAAGACGCGACGCAAAACTCCCGAGCAGCTACGCGAACAACCGCAATTGCTATTGCCGATTCCGGGTAAGAAACAAAAACAGCAGCAGCTCCCTCTCGCCGGCCTTGAAAAGGCAGCGGAACTACCTGCGACAGTGATAGCCCACCCCGACAAAGGACGCCGTGCCAGTTGATAGACGGCCCTCCACAAGACACGACGCTTCACTGCTTAAAGCAATGCTCCCGGTGCCACTCCAAGAACCGAGGGTGCGGGCGTTCAGACGGTCGGCTCGGTGCAAGCGCGCGGCGTGTTTTGTTGATGAATCCGTGCACGCTGTCGAGGTCGTTGACCTGCCGCGAGATCAGGATTTCCAGATCGTCGGATAGGCTGATCAATCCGCGATCGAACATCCAATGCGCTGTGCCGGAGAGAGCAATCCCATTGTTGATGATATCGGGTCCGTTCGCTTCGACCGGTCGAATATGAGCGGCAGAAACTTCGGCTCGGCCGCCGCCATTTATCAACTTCAGACCCGTGATCGCGCAGCGCTCGTCATAGGCGCGCAGGACGATGCGGCGGAAAATGCGGTCCCGCATGATCCGAGACCCAAGATAGCTCACGCGGTCGCGGGGCTGCTCGAACTCGAATGGCACCTGCTCTTCCTCAAAGCCGGCACCAACCTCATCAACGCGCGGCAGCAGCAATTCATTCGTGTCTAGCCCCAGATCGACAATGCGATTGAAGTCGGCAGGGCTGATCGGGCGCACGGCCGATTGGGCTCGACCAGAAATACGCCCCTCGTCATTGAGCAAACCTCGTTCAACGAGACCATGAATCCCGTTAAATGGAACGGGATTGGCGAAATCGAGATAGGTTCCGTCCTCGATCAGAGCGAGATACATGTCGGTCGTCGCGGGATCAGGAATGACCTGTTGGACTTTGGCTACGGCGTAGTAGCCACGGGTCTCATTTACCTTGCTGGGTTCGTAGTAAATGATCCAGTCGCCGACGCATGCTTCGACGCGGCTGAGATACGGTCGGGGAAATTGGTATTGCTCTGCGGGGCGGTCGTTGTATCGCGAATCCGAGCGGTGAATGAAAACCCCGAATGCCATGATCTTCTGCAATGCGTTGCTTGGAAGTATGTCCGAGCTGATACAGCCCGATATTCGGAGCTTAGTCTAGCTGGGAGAAGCTTTTCCCCCGCCGGTCAGTTCGCGGAGCTGAGAGCCATCGCGCATGAGGGTCCCCTGCCCGGCTCCACCTCGGCGGACGCGACTGTCCTACCGCTTCCTAAAAAACCCCGACAGAATATTCGGCCCCACCTCCCCGGGCCGCAGCCTGATGCCGTCCTCGAAGCCGTTCAGCATCACGCAGTCGAAGCCGTTGTGTGCGAGCAGTGCCACCAGCGAGTCGCGGTCGAAGTGGTGCAAGTGCTCGTTGGGGAGGCGCATGCGCCACGTGCGGAACCAGGCGTCGCCGGCGGCGCCGAGCTCACGCCAGCGGCAATAGGTCGGCACCGCCAAGCGGCAAATCAGGCCGGGAG